>NZ_JBMDKU010000020.1:0-68816 GCF_057809855.1 Phenylobacterium sp. FG114
CACCCGGCGGAACGCCCGCCGCGCCCGTCCAACGACAACCCGCCGCGGGGAGCGGGGCCCGGGCCGACGCCGGGGCTCGGGCGCGGCGCTTCGGGCGTGAGTGAGAGTGGGGCCGAGTGGTCGTCCGTCGCGGACCGCATCGCCGACCCGAAGGCCGGGCCGGAGCGTGGGGGCGGCGGCCCCCCGGATGACCAAACCCCCGATGCGGCGTCGCCGCGGATCGCGCGCGAGACCGAAGCCGCCCGCCGGGACTTCCACCGCGCCGCACAGGCGCCGGGGCGAGGGGAGGGCACCGGTCCTCGTGGGCGTCGCAGCGCGGCGCTGCAGGCCTTCTTCGTCGCCAACGCCGGCCGCGCGCTCCTGCCCGGCAACGAAACTTCCGGCGCGCTCGCGCCGCAGCTCAGGGACGAGGAGGCCTAGAGACGATGCACCCGTTCTTCCGCCCGAAGCGCGCCTTGGCGTCCGCGCCGGAGGCCACGCCCTACCAGCGCGCCCAAGGCCATGACCGTAAAGCTGAACGGTCGAGACATCACCGGTCAGTTTGCGGTGAGGAGTAGTGGTCGATTTCAGGGGCGGGTCGAGGGTTTGCGCGAGGGCGAGAATACCCTTGTCGCCCAGGTGGCGGGAGGGCCGGGCGCGGCGTTGAGCCTGACCAACTACCCGCGACAGGGGCCAATCTTCTCGGGCCCGCGCGTCGAACCCTATATCTGCGAGACCGAACTGCTTGGCCTTGACCCCTCGGCGCCTCCGACATGCGAAGCGCCAACCCGGTATGAGTTCTTCTACAAGCGTGAGGGTTCCGGACCGGGTGACCCCCTCCTCGCTTACGATCCCGCGTCACCGCCCCCGCCTCGTCAGGTCGCCAGCACGACCACCGATCAGGGAAAGACCGTGCCTTTCATCGTGCGGCGCGAGCGCGGCGTGATCAACCGCGCCGTCTACGACATCGCCGTGCTGTACCAGCCTGGCCAGGGTTGGACGCCATGGAGCCCGCAGTCCAGCTGGAATGGCAAGCTGCTCATGCTCTTCAACGGCAGCACCAAGTGGTGGCAGCGACAAGCCATAAATGGAGGCATCCCGGATGTCCTGACCATCGCGCAAGCGGGCCAGCCCAGGAGCCACACCGGCGGTGGCGGCGACGTGTTGGGGCTTGGTTTCGCGGTCGCAACGTCGACAATTGCTCAGGTCAACAATCCGGTAACCGCCACCGAGACGGCGATGATGGTCAAGGAACATCTGATCGAGTCCTACGGACCGGTGCGATACACAATCGGGATAGGCTGCTCGGGCGGTTCGATGATGCAGCACCTAACCGCCAACAACTATCCAGGAATTATCGACGGCTTGATACCGAGGTGCGCCCTCCCGGACATGTGGACGGTGATAATGAACAATGCAGCCTTCGACTACCCGCTGCTGATTCATTATTTCGACAAGGTATCGCCGCAGCAATGGGCCGATAAGAGCGCGCAGATTGCTGTATTCGGCGGTGTTGATGCTCATAAAAACTCTTTTGTGAACCAGTCGGAGCCCTTCTTTTGGTATCAGCCGGGATTTGGATGCACCGCATCGTCGGCGGCGGAAGAACCGGCCTGGGTGTATGATCCGGCGCGCAATCCGAAAGGGAGCCGGTGTTCCCTGGAGGAGTTCCAGAAACAGATCCTCGGCTCTCGACCGCCATCCGAGTGGGGGCCCGTCGAGCGCCAGATCGGCCACGGCTTCACCAATCGGCCAGTTGACAATGTCGGCGTCCAGTATGGGCTGGAAGCCCTCAAGCGCGGGCAGATAGGTCCCGAGCAGTTCGTTGATATGAACCTCAAGGTCGGTGGCATAGACATTGAGGGCCATTGGACGGCGCAGCGGACGGAAGCGAACCGGGAAGGGCTACGCAACCTCTACCGGTCGGGGCAAGTGGACAACGCACGCCAACTCGCCGACGTGCCCATGGTCCACGTGCATACGTACGTCCCAACTGATGTATTCCACCCGTTGATCGCGTCTGATGTCATGCAGGCCCGGCTCGAGGCCGCGAATGGGCAAGCCGACAACCTTGTCACCTTCATCACGGTCGATGACCAATCCGGTGCGCTCGGGACAGAGAAGTCGTACGCCATGAATCGCGCCGCGTTCTTGACGGTCGACAAGTGGCTGGCGCGCATTGAGGCAGATCAGAGCACCGCCACACTCCCCGAGAAGGTGCGTCGCAATAGGCCCGCCGAGGCGAAGGACGTGTGCTGGGCTGATGGTAAGCCCGGTGCAAGCTGCCCGGAGAGGTACATTTATCCAAAGACGGTCGCCGGAGCCCCGATGTCCAGCGACGTACAAAAGTGTCAGCTCAAGCCAATCGATTGGAAAGAATACGGCTCCATTCGATTCACCGATGAACAGCAGCGGCGGCTACTTCAGGCCTTCCCTGGAGGTGTTTGCGACTGGTCGAAGCCTGGCGTCGAACAGCAACCGCCCGCTGGACTTTGGCTGACCTATTCAGACACCGTCGGAGGCAGGCCGCTCGGCCCGCCGCCGAAATCGGAGCCCATGCTACGAACGTCTCGCTAAGAGCGGAGCGCGGGCAAGGGCTGCGGGGACGCACCCGAGAGGAGTTCCGAGCGCTGTTCCTCGACCGCGGCAGCCGGCTGGTGCGGGCCCGCCAGTTGGGACTTTTAGCCAACTTGGGGACTTTCGCGTGGTCGTTCCAATATTAGGTCTGAGCTTGGTCCGAGCCACTGCATACAACGGCTTACGGTGTGCGTCGGCCCGAAAACCGCGACTGCAAGCCTTGCAACTCACTTGACCTCTGCGGCGAAAGCAACTCGCTGGATGCCTAAACGACGAAAATATGCCAGCTCATCATTTAACAGAGGTTAGGCCGTTCACTAGGAGTTCGCAGACCCGAGCGCTCGTGGCTTCCAGATCCTCTTCGCTGAAGAGGGGGATGACATAGGGGTTCCAGACCCTGGTAAGCGCCGCGTTCACCGCGTCAGCCAGGGCTTCCGGTTCGGACTTGCGGAATGCCCCGGAACGCTGACCCTCCATGATCAAATGGCGAACGGCGCCCCGCAAACCCTCGAAGTGGGCGTGCACTACCGCCCACCGTTCCCGCGCCGCCACGGCGCAGACGTCATGCATCCGCGGCTCGCTGAACAACGCCCTACGCGTCTCGCGCAGCACAGCGAGACTGAGTTGCTGGAGCGCGGCAGCCGGGTCTCCTCCCGCTCGGGCGGCGGTCCAAGCGGCGTCCTCGATGACAGAAAGCTTGCGACCAGCGATAGCCTCGTCGATCGCCCGCCGGCTCGGAAAGCTGCGATATAGGTTCGCTGGCGACATGCCGAGTTCGCGCGCCACGTCTCCGATTGTCGTCTTTTCGAAGCCGATCGAGTCGTAGAGCCGCTGCGCCGCGTCGAGGATCTCCTCGCGACGATCGATGGCGGGTCGGCCGGGCCGCCGGACGGTCGACGCTCCGGAAGGCGGCTCGTTGTTCATGAAAAATGACCTATAGCGTCATAGTATTGCCGGCAAGGAGTCAGCCCACGATCTCGCGTGCCTGTTGCGCGGGCCGTCTCCTTGTCGATCGTCGCCGGCGCCAGCCAAACCCCTTACAGGTGTCGGTCCGGTGAGCTGCCGCCCGCCTACCGCAATATCGCGCTCGCGAGGGCGCGCGGCGCCGTCCACGTGACCAATGTTGGTGGACGGCACTCGATGATCCCGTGCTCGACCGTCTCGGCGAGGCGGCTCTGGCGGGAAGCCTGGAAGGGCGTCGTAAGCGACGGCGGCTCGCGAGCCCATACGGTCCTTCACACCAGGAGTCTTCGCCCCGCAAGACGGCGAAGCAGACGGAATGGAGAGTTGCCCCTGCCGATGGAGACGCTTTCCACGGAGGCTCAAGGACCGCGGCTTGGCAAGGAATTGAGCAATCCTCTAGTTAGTTCTTTTATAGCATTTACCTGGATGGGCCTGACTGGTAGGAGGCGGTCACCCTGATGTATCCCATGGAAAAGCCCGCCCAATGGCCGTCATCGCCGTCACCAAGGAGCGCCGCGCCGGGGAGACCCGCGTGGCCGCCGTCCCCGAGACGGTGAAGAAGCTCATCGGCGCGGGGTTCTCCGTGATCGTCGAGAGCGGCGCGGGCGTTCCCGCCGCCTATCCCGACGCGGACTACGCCGCCGCCGGGGCCACCATCGCCAAGACCGCCAAGGACGCGATCGGCAAGGCCGACATCCTGTTCAAGGTGCGCGGCCCCGAGGCCGAAGAGATCAAGGCGCTGAAGTCCGGCGCCATCGTCGCGGCCACGCTGAACCCCTACATGGAGCGCCCCACGCTGGACGCGCTGGCCAAGCAGGGCGCCACCGCCTTCGCCATGGAATTCGTGCCGCGGATCACCCGCGCCCAGGTGATGGACGTGCTGTCCAGCCAGGCCAACCTGGCCGGCTATCGCGCCGTGATCGAGGCGGCCGACGCCTACGGCCGGTCGATGCCGATGATGATGACCGCCGCCGGCACCGTCGCCGCGGCAAAGGTGTTCGTGATGGGCGTCGGCGTCGCTGGCCTACAGGCCATCGCCACGGCGCGCCGCCTGGGTGGGGTCGTCACCGCCACCGACGTGCGGCCGGCCACCAAGGAACAGGTCGAGAGCCTGGGCGCCAAGTTCCTCGCCGTCGAGGACGAGGAGTTCAAGAACGCCCAGACCGCCGGCGGCTACGCCAAGGAAATGAGCAAGGAATACCAGGCCAAGCAGGCCGAGCTGGTCTCCTCGCACATCGCCAAGCAGGACATTGTCATCACCACCGCCCTGATCCCGGGCCGCCCGGCGCCCAAGCTGGTCAGCGCCGCCCAGGTCGCCTCCATGCGGCCCGGCTCGGTCATCGTCGACCTGGCCGTCGAGCAGGGCGGCAATGTCGAGGGCGCCAAGCTGGGCGAGGTCGCCGAGACCGCGAACGGCGTGAAGATCATGGGCGTGGCCAACCTGCCCGGCCGGATCGCCACCGACGCCTCGGCCCTCTACGCCCGCAACCTGTTCGCCTTCGCCGGCCTGTTCCTCACCAAGGAAGGCGCCTTCGCGCCCGACCTGGAGGAGGAGATCCTGAAGGCCGCGCTGGTCACCCACGGCGGCGCCGTGGTCCACCCGAACCTCAAAGCCTGATCCGGAGCTGAAACGATGGATGTCGATCCCACGGTCTTCCGCCTGGCGATCTTCGTGCTCGCGATCTTCGTGGGCTACTACGTGGTCTGGAGCGTCACGCCGGCCCTGCACACGCCGCTGATGGCGGTGACCAACGCCATCTCCTCGGTGATCATCGTGGGGGCCCTGCTGGCCGCCGCGGCCAGCGGGACGGACGGCGAGATGACCGGCAACATCCTGGTCTCGAAGGGCGCCGGCGCGGTCGCCGCGGCCTTTGCGGCGGTGAACATCTTCGGCGGCTTCCTCGTCACCCAGCGGATGCTGGCGATGTACAAGAAGAAGGACAAGGGCAAGTGAGCGAGAACGTCTGGCAAGGCGTTCTGGCGGTCGGCGGCGGCTTCGCCCTTCTCTTCGGCCTGTTGCTGATCGGCCTCCGCTCATCGAGCCGGGCCTCGACGGGTACGCGCGCGGCTTGGGAACTCGCCCTTTGCGCTGTCGGCGTCGCCGCGATGGTGGCGCTGCTCGTTTCGGACGGGCTGGCGATCTCGCAGAATCTAGGCACGGGCGTGTCGTGGAACGAGGCGGGACTTGGCCGCATGTTCACGCCGCTGGGCCTCGCGGCGGTTCTGCTTCGTATGATTTGGGTCAGGCTTCCGTCGGTGCGGCGGGCCGGGCGTCGGGGGACTAGCGCATGAACGCCAATATCGCGGCCATCCTCTACCTCGTCTCCGGGGTGTTGTTCATCCTGGCGCTCAGGGGCCTGAGCTCGCCCACCACCAGCCAGGCGGGCAACCGCAACGGCATGATCGGCATGGGCATCGCGGTCGTGACGACGCTTTGGCTGCTGGGGCCGAAGCTCGACCCGGTGACCATCGGCCTGATCCTCGGCGGCGTCGTGATCGGCGGCGGCGTCGGCGCGCTGATCGCCCGCCGCGTCGCCATGACCGCCATGCCGCAGCTGGTGGCCACCTTCCACAGCCTCGTCGGCGCCGCCGCCTGCCTCGTGGCCGTGGCCGCCATCTACACCCCCGCCGCCTATGGCATCCTCGGCGACGACGGCCACATCCACCTCAATTCGCTGATCGAGCTGTCGCTGGGCCTGGCCATCGGCGCCGTGACCCTGACCGGCTCGGTGATCGCCGCCCTGAAGCTGAACGGCAACATGAGCGGCGCGCCGATCATGCTGCCCGCCCGCCACCTGCTGAACCTGGCGCTGGGCCTGGGCATCGTCGCCCTGGTCGTGGTCCTGGTGATCAGCGGCGGCGCGGCGATCTGGGCGTTCTGGGCGATCCTGGCGCTCAGCCTGATCATCGGGATCACCCTGATAATCCCGATCGGCGGCGCGGACATGCCCGTCGTGGTGTCGATGCTGAACAGCTACTCCGGCTGGGCGGCGGCGGCGCTGGGCTTCACGCTCGAGAACATCACCCTGATCATCACCGGCGCGCTGGTGGGCTCGTCGGGCGCGATCCTCAGCTACATCATGTGCAAGGCGATGAACCGCAGCTTCGTCTCGGTGATCCTGGGCGGGTTCGGCGCCGACGACAGCGCCGCGGCGGCCGGCGGCAAGGTCGAGAGTCGGCCGGTGAAGCAGGGCTCCGCCGACGACGCGGCCTTCATCATGAAGAACGCGTCGAAGGTCATCATCGTCCCCGGCTACGGCATGGCCGTGGCCCAGGCCCAGCACGCGCTGCGCGAGATGGTCGACAAGCTGAAGGAGGAGGGCGTGGAGGTGAAGTACGCCATCCACCCCGTCGCCGGTCGGATGCCGGGCCACATGAACGTGCTGCTGGCCGAGGCCAACGTCCCCTACGACGAGGTCTTCGAGCTGGAGGACATCAACGCCGAGTTCCCGACCGCCGACGTGGCCTTCGTGATCGGCGCCAACGACGTCACCAACCCGGCGGCCAAGACCGACCCGACCTCGGCGATCTACGGCATGCCGATCCTGGACGTGGAAAAGGCCCGCACGGTGCTGTTCGTGAAGCGCGGCATGGCGGCGGGCTACGCCGGCGTCGAGAACGAGCTGTTCTTCCGCGACAACACCATGATGCTGTTCGCCGACGCCAAGAAGATGGTCGAAGGGATCGTGAAGGGGCTGTGAGGCCAGGAACGGACTGGCGCAACCCGCAGCCGCTCACGCCCGGCCGATCGTCGCCGCCTCTCGTCTCCCGGCTGATCCTAGACAAGTTCTCGCCGCCGTCGCGCCACGGCGGAGGCGATCGTTCTCCCGTTGATTCAAGGAACAAGTCATGTCGCCGCAACTGCCGCCCTCGGCGCAAATTGCCCCTGTCCACCGCTTCGACGAAGAGCGGCTGGCGCGGTACCTCCGCGCCAATATAGATGAGTTCGGCGAGGATATGGCCGTCCGTCAATTCCAGGGCGGCGCGTCCAATCCAACCTTCCTGCTCGTCGCGAACACAGCCCGTGGTTCCGCGCGCTACGTGCTGCGCAAACAACCGCCGGGGCCCCTCTTGCCAAGCGCCCATCAGGTGGACCGCGAATTCCGGATCATGGACGCTCTGAAGGCTTCAGACATCCCCGTGCCGGTGATGCGCCATTTGTGCGAGGACCCCGAGGTCATCGGCACCAAGTTCTACGTCATGGACTACGTTGAGGGCAGGGTATTTCGGGACGCACGTTTGCCGGGCCTCACCCCCGCCGAACGCAGCGCGATCTACGATGAACTCAATGCCACACTCGCCAAGCTCCATCTGGTCGACTACGCGGCCTTGGGGCTAACCGACTTCGGTCGCGCAACCGGCTACTTCGAGCGCCAAGTCAGCCGTTGGACGAAGCAGTACCGGGCCGCGGAGACCGGCCACCTTCCCGCCATGGAGCGGCTCATCGCGATGCTGCCCGGTCGGATCCCTTCGAACGAGGAAGCGACCATTGCACATGGCGATTATCGGTTGGAGAACGCCCTCTTCCACCCCACGGAGCCGAAGCTGCTGGCGGTTCTGGATTGGGAGCTGGCCACGATCGGGCACCCCTTGGCCGACCTCGCCTACAACGCGTTTCTATGGCGATCGGACAATGCCACCTGGGGAACCCTGGACGGCATAGATCTCCGGGCGAGCGGCATCCCAACCGAGGCCGAATATGTCGCCGCCTACTGCCGCCGCACGGGCCGCACCGGGATCCGCGACTGGACCTTCTACATGGCATTCGCCGTGTTCCGGCTCGCCTCAATTACGCAGGGTGTCCACCGGCGAACCCAGAGCGGAACGGTGGCCAGCGAGCGGGACCCGGTCAACCGCGCGCCAGAACTGGCCCAGACGGCGCTCAACCTGCTGGAGGCGAAGCCGGACTAGCTGGAAGGCGTGGCGCTTGTGGGCGCCGATTGAGGTCAGTCTTGGCGGTGAGCGGGCGACCGTCTCGAACGCGCGAGGGGCGGCGCTCACTAGCGGCGAGACCGCAGGTCGAATGTATTCCGGCGTCGATGGATTGCGCTGGACGTATGGGTTCAATAAAAGAACTCATTACCTCAGCCCGTGAGGTGGCCGAGCCGTGGAGCGACCATGAAGACCAGGATCACTGAACTGTTCGGCATCGAACGCCCGATCATCCAAGGTGGGATGCACATGGTCGGCTTCGCCGAGATGGCGGCTGCGGTGTCGAACGCCGGGGGCCTAGGGATTATCACGGGTCTGACGCTGGGCACGCCGGAGAAGCTGGCGAAGGAGATCGCCCGCTGCCGGGAGATGACCGACAAGCCGTTCGGCGTGAACCTGACCTTCCTGCCGGCGGTGACGCCGCCGGACTATCCTGGCTTCGTGAAGGTGATCATCGAGAGCGGCGTGAAGGCGGTCGAGACCGCTGGCAACAACCCGCAGAAGTGGCTGCCAGCGTTGAAGGAGGCGGGTGTCAAGGTGATCCATAAGTGCACTTCGGTGCGCCACGCGCTGAAGGCCGAGGCGATCGGCTGCGACGCCGTCAGCGTCGACGGGTTCGAGTGCGGCGGGCACCCGGGCGAGGATGACGTGCCGAATTTCATCCTGCTACCCCGAGCCGCCGAGGAGCTGAAAATCCCCTTCGTGGCGTCGGGCGGGATGGCGGACGGGCGGTCGCTGGTGGCCGCGCTGGCTATGGGCGCCGAGGGCGTCAACATGGGCACCCGGTTCCTTGCCACGAAGGATGCACCGGTCCACGAGAACGTGAAACAGGCCATCCTGGCGGCGAGCGAGCTCGACACGCGCCTGGTGATGCGCCCCTTGCGGAACACCGAGCGGGTGCTGACCAACGCCGGCGTCGAACGGCTCCTCGAAAAGGAACGTACCTGGGGCGCCGCCTTGACCTTCGAGCAGATCGCGCCTGAGGTCGCCGGGGTCTATCCGCGCGTGATGGTCGATGGCGACATGGACGCCGGCGCCTGGAGTTGCGGCATGGTCGTGGGGTTGATCGAGGACATCCCGACTGTTCAGGAGCTGATGGATAGGATCATGGCCGAAGCCGAAATGATCATTCGCAAGCGTTTGGACGGGTTCCTTGCGGGCGGAACCGTATCACAGCTGGCGACGGTCGACGCCTGATCGAGCCAATGGAAATAGCGCGCAGGAAGACTGATGGAGACGGTCGCCTGTGCGCTGTGCCGCGGGCAGCTCCCATGCGCGTCTGAAGCGGCCCGGGGGGTTGTCTCGCCTGTCCGCTCCAGGAACCGAGCGATGGCCGCCTCGCTCGTCGAGATCATGCTCCGGCTGTGCGCCGCGGTTGGCCGAAGGCCTCGCGGCCGGAGCGTGGGCGTCCCGTCATGCCGGCTTCAGCAGGATAGTCCCGGCGGACTTTCCCTGCTCAAGCAGCTCATGAGCAACTGCCGCGTCGGCGAGGGGGAATTCCCTCCAGATTTGAGGTTGGATCCAGCCCCGTTCCACGGCCTCGAAGACGTCCTCGGCCCGCCGCGCATATTCGGAGATGGCGGTCGTGTGGTGGACCAGGCTAGGGCGGGTGATAAACAGCGACGATTGGTTGATCGTGCGGAGGTCGACCGGCGCGGGAACGCCGGAGGTGGCGCCGATCGACACCATTGTTCCGCGGACTCGCAGACTCGCGAGCGAGGCCTCGAACGATAACCGCCCAACGCCGTCATAGACCACATCCACCCCGCGCCCCTCGGTCAGGCGCCTCGCTTCGGCAGGCAAGTCGCAGCTCCCCCAGACCAGCACCTCGTCGCATCCGAGCCGCTTTGCGCGTTCGACGCTGGCCTCCTTCGAGACGACGCCGATCAGAAATGCGCCCAGCCGCTTGGCCCAGGGCGCCATGATCTGGCCGAGCCCGCCGGCGACCCCGTACATCAGCACGGCCGCGCCCGGAGCGATGGCATGGGTAGAGTGCAGCAGGTACTGGGCCGTAAGCCCCTTGACCATGAGGGCGGCCGCGTCGCCGAAGCTCAGGCGATCGGGGATGCGCAGCAGGCGCCTCGCCGGATAGAGGCGCCCGCTCGCATAGCTGCCGAGTGGGCCGAGGGCATAGGCCACCCTGTCGCCGACGGCGACAGCTTGCACGCCTTCGCCGATCGCGGTGACCTTCCCGGCGGCCTCAATGCCCAGCCCGCTCGGGAGCGAGATTGGGACGGCGCCGTTGCGATGTGTCACGTCGAGGTAATTGACCCCGATCGCCTCTTGCTCGACCCACGCTTCGCCTGGTCCCGGCGCGACCTGCTCGAGCGGCGCCAGCTCCATCACCTTCGGGCCACCGGTCTTGTGGATGCGGATGGCCAAGGCCATGGATCGACTCCTGTCGAGAAACGGGCCCGTCGGTCTGAAGACAGGGGCAGGTCTCAGCCGTTGTTCGGAAAGCCTGCGGACACAGCCCGTCGCCCACCGCGAGGTCGGGCCAGCGCCTTCGGGTCCGTATGAAACCGAGCACTGTCTGGTCCGGAGATGTGCGCGTCGCCGGACCTCAAGCGTAGACCACCGAGCGCTTGTCATTCGAACGGGACTGGGGCGGTGACATGGATCCCCAACGCGCCGGCTTTCGCGACTGCCACGAAGCCTTCAGGCGAGTTTACCGGCAATGTAGGCGCCCATCTGGTCGATCGCTTGTCGACCTTCAGGAATGATCGCCGCAAAGAACGGCCAGATGTGGATCATGCCGTCCCAAACGTCGATCTCGAGGTCCACCCCGGCGAATTTTGCGCGCTCCGCGAAGCGTGTGGAATCGTCGAGCAGCACCTCGGAAGAACCCACGAGGATGAGGACCGGCGGCAAGCCGACAAGCTCAGCGTAGAGCGGCGACGCGTACGGCGTTCGCGGGTCGGCCTCGCGTCCGATGTAATGCTCCGTGACGGCGGCGAGCAGGTCGGGGCTGATGACAGGATCGAGCGCCGCCTTGGAGGCCACCGAGCGGCCTTCCCGGGCTTGGTCGGTGAACGGCGATATGCACACCGCCGCCGCCGGAAGGGGCGTCCCCTGATCTCGTAGAGCGACGAGCGTCGCCAAGGTCAAACCGCCCCCGGCGGAGTCGCCCGCGATCACGATCTGATTGGACGGCACCCCTTGGGCAAGCAGCCATTGGTAGCCGGCCACAGCATCGTCGACGGCGGCCGGAAATCTATTTTCGGGCGCGAGCCGGTAGTCCAGCGACAACCCCCGCACACCGGCGCCCCGGCACAGGCGAGACACCATGCCGCGATAAGTCTTTGCGGATCCGAAGACGTAGCCGCCGCCGTGGAGGTAGAGGAGGACCCGGGACGCAACGTCGCCTGGAAAGCTCACCCATTCGCCAGGGACTCCGCCAGCGTCGACCGCTTCGAACGCCGCTTCCTCCAGCGGCGGAGACAGCAGTTCGGCCATCGCCGCAAAGCCGGCGCGGAGGTCCTGCGGAGGCAGGGTCTCATCAAGTGGTCGGGCGCGAAATTGTGCGATCAGGGCTTCGAGTTCGGGACTTGGCATCGCGGGTCCTTCCGTGTCTCGGCTATCTCGGGGACGATCGGCTGGCAGGCGTCAGGCCCGACCGCCAACGAGCCGTCCCGCCGATGAGCCACCGCTCATCGACGGGGGGCAGGACGTCAATCGAACCGACGGCTTACGGCGATCCCGTACGTCGCCGGCATGCCCGCGAACCGCACCGTGAAGTCGGTGGCCCGATTTGCTGCGGTCCAGTAGTAGGTGTTGCCGACGTTGCGTCCCCAGGCCGAGACGCGCCATTTGCCGTCAGCGGTTTCGACCCCGGCCCGCAAATCGACGAGAGCGTACGCCTTGGTCTTGAGGCTCGGCAGTTCCCCCAGCTGGCTGTTGGTACGGCTCTGATAGGTGACGTTGCCGCCGACGAAGCCATTGAGGCTGTCCGTGAGGCTCCAAGTGTAGTTCACGTCGGTGAGGAATTGCCACTTCGGCGTGTTCGGGAAAGCCTCGTCGTCGAAGCTCTTGAAGGCTCCGTTGGGATCAAAATTCGCGAACCCTCCCAGGACGCGGGAATTGATGTACGAGAGCCCGGAATTGACCGTGAGGCCGCGAATGGGCGACCAGGTCGCCTGCAGCTCGGCGCCGCGGACGTCGGCCCTCGGAACGTTGACCAAGGCGAGCAACGAACCCAGCGTAGGATCCAACACGCGCCCCAGGATCTGCTTGTCCCGGTAGTCGTAGTAGAACGCCGCTCCGTTCAATTGGAGCGTTTGGCTCAGCAGCGTGGACTTGAAGCCCACTTCGTAGGCCAAGACTGATTCCTGGGTGGCCGGATCGAACTGCGGATTCCTGGTCGCGCCCAGGATCGGAAAGCTGCCCGCCTTGTAGCCCTTGCTGACGTTTGCGTAGACGAGGGTGCGTTCGCGAGGCTTCCACTCGGCCCCGGCCCGCCAGGAGACGTTGTCCTCCTTCAGGTTGTTGTGGATCATCCCGGGGACGAAGTTCGCGCCCGAGGTTCCGCAGCCGCCGAGTGGGATCGGAGGATTCGGCGGGAGCCCCTGCGTCGAGCGCAGGAAGTTCCAGAAGTTCCCGAACGTCGCCTGCATGTTGCCGTTGCCCTTGTCGGCGGTGCAGCCGTTGAACTTGTCATCGGTCTTTGTGTAGCGGGCGCCGGCCGTCAGGCTGAGTGTCTCGGTCACGTTGAAATCGACGCTGGCGAAGACGGCCTGGTTCTGGATGCGCTGATCGTTGATCGCGTCATAGCCCTCGAACACGGGAAGCCCGAAACCGGTCAGCACATAGCCGATCGTGCTTTGGGACAGATCCATGAAATCGTCCTGCAGCACCTTGTCGTAGGCGGCGCTGGCGCCGACCACGAAATGACCATCGCCGGGCAGTTCGCCGGCCAGACGAAGTTCTTGGGAGACCGACGAGATCTTCCCGGCCGTCACTTGATCGTTGCTGTTCAGCGTCGTTCCGTCGATGTCGACGAGACCGTTGGTGGTGAAGTGATTGTACGAGCTGAGTGAGGTCAGCGTCAGGTCGTGCGGCAGCGTGTAGTCCAGCCGCAGAGTGGCCTGGTAAAACTTGTCGTTGCGGTCATAGCGCCCCTTCGGGTCCCAGTCCGCCGCGCGCGAATTCCTCGGCGACAGTGGATATGTGACCAGACCAGGGACCACACCTGCGAGAGGCTCGATATTCGGCGTGAGCGCGATCGCTTGCGGCGCCTGGTTCTCCGAGTCGTCGATCCAGCCATTCACATTCAGCTGCGCCCTGAGAGCCTCGGTGGGCGTCCAGGCGAGGAGCAACCGGCCGCTGGTGAAATCCTGGTCTCCGAGGGAGCCGCCATGCGTGTAGCTCTTTTGCCAACCATCGCCTTGCCGACGCTGAAGGGCGATCCGCGCCTGCACGGTGTCGCTCAAGGGACCACTGATGAAGCCGCCGGCGTCGATGGCGTTGAACCTGCCGTAGCTGACGTCTGCGCCTGCGGCGAACGCTTCGGTGGGCTTCGCCGCAATGAAGTTGATCGCGCCGCCTGTCGAATTCTGGCCGAAGAGCGTGCCCTGCGGACCCTTGAGCACTTCGACGCGCTCCAGGTCGAGGTTCGCGCCTCGCGTTGCGATGGCAAAAGGTATCGGGGCTTCATCGACGTAGATGCTGACCGTCGGCCGCCCGCCCAGGCTAACGTCACTGAAGCCGATGCCCCTCAAGGTGTAGATCGGCGTTCCGCTGTAGGAGTCCGTGTACGTCAGGCCTGGCACGACCTTGACCAGGTCCCGGGGTTCGTCGACGCCTTGCCGCGCGAGTTGTTCGCCCGTCGCCGCCGTGATCGACATCGGCACGCTGTTCATGCCCTGCTCGCGCTTCTGCGCCGTGACGACGATTTCCTCGATTGTGTTGGCAGGTTCCCCTGCCGCGTCCGCCGCGAAGGCGGCGGGGGCCATCAGAGCGGCCGCCCCAGCTCCCGCCAAGGCCGCAAAGCGCGTGAATGGACGTTGTCTGTGCATTTCGAATTCCCTCCCTGTCGTTGTTCGCCGGTCTCCGGCGCTTTTCTGTGAGCCCCGGGTTGTCGTCCCGAGGTCGCTGTTCATTGGTTCGGTGTGACCCCGACGTTCGAAACAAGAACGCACAAACGCCGCAGGATGGGGCATATGCCCCTTAATTGTCGCCGCTCTCACCGATGGCGCCTTGGCCGGGGCGTCGACCTCCTCTGACCCTTGCGACGAAGAGAGCGCGCCCGCCTTCGTCGCTGCTGCTTAGGTCAGCCCTCAGGCTCCGCCCATCGTCCCTGATGCAATCACGTGCCGCGCCCCATCATGCCGCCCAGGCGCGGCGATCTCATGAGGCAACGCACCCCTCACCGATAGGGGCATATATCCGCTATCATCACGTCAGTAGCAAAACAACACTAATTCACGCGACCTGCCCACTCAGGTGCGGCGTAGGGAATGTGAGATACAGCGACAGGACTGCGCCGCCGGCGTCGCTGGGATGCACAGGGCCGGAGGTCGCCGTGCTCCCGTCGCGATGGTGCAACCTGGCGGGCACAATGAGGGATGAATCCAGGTCGCCCCGTGGCTCTTTGAGCCGGACTTAACGAGTCTTGTTTCAGCACTGACGAAGTGATAATCCTCATATGCCCCTAATGGTGGCCGCCTCCTCGGTGCGCCCCGCCCGGGCCTGAAGAACAGACGACGAGGAACGCTGAGATGGCAGAGGGAACAGGCGACGCCTGCCCAGGGGTCTGCACCCGAGGGGGGGCGGAGATACTGCAGCGCTCCCCCGCGGTGCGTACGGCGCACCACCGCACCACCTCCGCCCCGACGACTGTCGACGACCAGCTGCCGGTGCGAGTTCCGCTGTCCTGAATATTGGACGTCGGACACACCTCTGGATCCCGCCAACCCCCACGCACCGCGAAATCGCGAGCGTCCCTCACCTTCGAAAGGTAGTTCCATGGCCAGCAAGCCCCCCATCCTCGTGACCAGCGCCGGCGGCCAGACCGGAAGTGTGGGGCGGACGATCGCCCGCAGCCTCCTTGAGCGCGGCCATGCCGTCCGAGCCTTCGTGCGGACGGACGACCAGCGGGCGCAGGACCTGCGCGACATGGGCGCCGAGGTGTTCGTGGGCGACCTTCTCAACCCTCGTGATGTCACTGAGGCGGTGAAGGGGGTGAAGCGAATCTACTTCAGCATGAGCCTCAACCCCTACTATGCCGATGCGACCATCCTCATGGCGGCGGCGGCGAAGCGCGAAGGCGGCTGCGAGATCTTCGTGAACATGTCCGACTTCGAGCAGTGCTACATGACGCTCGAGAACATGGCCCTGCCCGACGCTGAACGCATCGCCGTCCTCGGGGCCGACGTGCAGTGGTCCCCCCAGCAGTTCGTGCACTGGGCCGCCGAGCGCGCCCTGGACTGGTCCGGCCTTCCGGTCTGCCACATCCAGGCGGCCATGTTCGTCGAAAATCCCATCACCCTGTGGATACCGGCGATGACCATCAAGGAGGACGATACGATCCGCCTGCCGTTCGGCGACGCCAAGACTGCGCCGGTGGCCACGGTCGATGTCACCGAGGTCTGCGTCGAGGCGCTCGTGAACCCCAAGGACCACGCCGGAAAGTCGCACCTTCTCACGGGACCGGTCCGCAAGAACTGGTACGAGTTCGCCGAGGACTTCTCGGCGGTGCTGGGGCGCAAGATCACCTACGTGCCATCCACCCTGGAGGCGTTCCAGGAGCTGATGTACAAGGCGTTGCCGCCCATTGAAGACCACCCGGCGCGGCACCTTATGAACCTGGCGCGGCAAAACGCCGGGGACCGGTACATCGCCGAGGTCACCGACGACGTGGAGCGCCTGCTCGGCCGCCCCGCCACCACCTTCAGGTCCGTCCTCGAAGCCGAAACCTGGCGCTTTCAGAAGGACGCATTGAACCACCTCCAACATCGCGAAGTGCGCGACCTCATGCCGGCACGGGCCTTCTGATCGTCTCATGCGCGGCGGCGCTATGGCGCCGCCGCCTCTCACTCGAGCCGCGCGGCGCAAGCCGTCGCGGAGGCCGGCTGGGGCGTTCGCGGCATGATCACAGGCCGAGAACAGCTCGGGGCCCGTGATGTGAGGCTCCAGCCGTCCGCGATGCCTGTGGAAGCGTCCGACGGCTACGGCTTAGAGCCAATGTGACATGAAGAGCCCAGATATGTCGGAGGCCGCCCAAACCGTTGAGACCACGCCGATGCGTCTCTTTCCGGAGAGCCCCAGTACCAGAACGTCTGCCGCATTCAGCAGCTGCTGGCCACGAAGCCGATGAGGCCTGCGCCGCGGTCGTCGAGTTTCCGGAAGGGCCGCGGATCACCTTGGCCGCCACCTACGTCGCCGATGGCGGCGCCACCAAGGACCTGAACGCGCGCCTGGAGGACACGCACACCTCGGCGCTTCTGGTGCTCAAGACGGGGTCGTGCGGTTCGAGACCTACTGGCTGACCGGCGGCCGTGGCGTCCAATGGATGGTCGCTGTCCGTGGCCAAGAGTTTCATCTCGGCTTCGGTGGGCATCGC
Organism: Phenylobacterium sp. FG114; assembly: GCF_057809855.1. NCBI lineage: Bacteria > Pseudomonadati > Pseudomonadota > Alphaproteobacteria > Caulobacterales > Caulobacteraceae > Phenylobacterium > Phenylobacterium sp. FG114. The sequence goes on from NZ_JBMDKU010000020.1 coordinate 17,012, forward strand.
CCTCTCCGAAGGTCTCATCAAGAGCCTCGAAGAGCCTATCGCCAGCAGGTCGTCCCTACCGACGATGTGGCCGCCTCGGTGAGGTTGGACGCGCAGCACCCTGCGCCGGGCAAGCCGCGCGGCGCGCGGGATCGACAACCACGTCGAGACACGAAGGGGTCTGAACCCCGCCGCCTGCTTCCCAGGCGTCTTTTCGATGAGCGCGGGCAAGTGCGCGGCGCGGGCCACGCTCCGCGCGAAAGTCTCATCGGCGAACGTCGACCACGGTGCGGCCGCGCACCTCGCCGCGAAGGATCGCCTCAGCCACGCTGGGCGCGTCCGCGAGACCCACTTCGGTGATCGTCTGCTCCAGCTTGGCGAGATCGAGATCGCTCGCCAGTCGATCGTAAGCCTCCACCCGCACCTCGTGAGGCGCGTTGACCGAGTCGATGCCCGCCAGGGTGACGTTTCGCATGATGAACGGCAGCACCGTCGCGGGCAGGTCCGTGCCCTGAGCGAGGCCGCATGCGGTGACCACGCCGCGGTACTTCGTCTGCGCCAGCACATTTGCCAGCGTGTGGCTGCCGACCGAGTCGATCGCGCCCGCCCAGCGTTCGGCGCCCATTGGCCGGCCTGCCGCCGACAGCTCCGCGCGGTCGATGACCTCGGACGCGCCCAGAGCGGTGAGATAGTCCTTTTCCTCGAGCCGGCCCGTTGAAGCGATGACCCGGTAGCCGAGGCGGGAGAGCAGCGCGATAGCGACGGAGCCGACCCCGCCGTTTGCGCCGGTGACCAGGACATCGCCCCGATCCGGTCCGACGCCCCCATGCTCCAGCGCCAGCACGCTCAGCATCGCCGTGTAGCCGGCCGTGCCGATGGCCATTGCGTGGCGGGTGGAGATCGCTTCCGGCAGCTTGATCACCCAGTCGCCGCTGACCCGGGCGCGCTCGGCGTAGCCCCCATGATGGGTCTGGCTCAGGCCCCAGCTGTTGACCACCACCCGGTCGCCCGCGGCGAACCGCGGGTCGGTGGAAGACTCCACGACGCCGGCGAGATCGATGCCGGGAACCAGAGGGAAATTCCTGATGACACCGACGGCGCCGGTGATCGCGAGCCCGTCCTTGTAGTTCACCGTCGACCATTCGACCGCGATGGTCACGTCGCCCGGGCCCAGGTCGGCCTCTTCCATCGTCTCAAGCTGCGTCGTGATCTTGCCGTCTGTCTTGCGCGCCACCAAAGCCCTGAAGCTCATCTCTCTGTTCCCTTAATTCTGTCTGAGTGTGTGCTTCAGGCGGCCGAGAATTCGAGCGGCTGGCCCGCGGTCGTCTATAAGTAGGATTTCGACACTAACGCGCTCGGCGCGCCACGTTGTCAAATCGTCGATGCGTGTGCGAGCCTGGAACTATATCGGCCCTCATGCCGCTTGCCCGAGCGCGACGTAGCGTTCGATGTGGTGGTCCACATCGCCCAGGTGATGATCGAGCATGATGAGGCGCTTGACGTAGTGCGAGAGCGGAAGCTCCCACGTCATGCCGATGCCCCCATGTAGCTGAACCGCCTCCTCGGCGACGAGCGCGCCGACCCGGCCCAAGGTGTACTTCGCCGCCGAAAGCGCCCGCTCGCGGACGATCCCGAAATCATGGAAGGCGGCCACTGCATTGAAGAGCGCGGAGCGGGCCTGCTCGATTTCGATCAAGAGCGTGGCCATCCGGTGCTGAAGAGCCTGGAAGCTACCGATCGGCTGTCCGAACTGGACGCGCGTCTGCAGGTATTCGACGGTCGAATCCTTCACGACGTCCAGGGCGCCTATGGCGTCGGCGCATAGGGCCAGAATCCCCACGCCCGTGACCCGCTCGACCAAGGCGAACGCGTCCCCTTCGACACCGAGCAACGCGTCAGGCGCCACCTCGACGTCGTTCAGCACGACCTCCGCACTGCGGGCGCCGTCCACGCCCGCATAGCCTTGGATGGTCAGGCCAGCCGCCGTCACCGGAACCAGGAACAGCGATAGGCCGGCCTCTTCAGCGGCGGAGCCGGAGGCTCGGGCGGAAACGACGAGGTAATCCGCGGCGTCGCCGAACGCGACGACAGACTTGGTCCCAGACAGCCGCCAACCTTGCTCAGACCTCTCCACTCGGGTCTCGACACGGCTCAGCTCGTAGCGGCTACGCGGCTCCTGGTGTGCGAACGCGATCACGGTTTCGCCGCCGATGATCGCGCCCAGTAGGTCCTGCGACGCCGTGGTCCCCACACCTGCCAGAACGCTTCCCGCCATCAGGCAGGGCAGAAACGGCCCCGCCACGGCGCCACGACCCAAGGCTTCGAACACGACCCTGATGTCACCCGGCGCGCCGCCATAGCCCCCGGCCGCGGGATCGAACAGCGCCCCGAGGACGCCGAGTTCAGCAAGTTGCGTCCAGGCCTCCGGGCTGTATCCGGGCGCGCGATCGGCGAGGCCGGCCCGCCCCGCCAGCGGATAGCGCTCAGCGAGGAAGCGATTGAGCATGTCCGACAGCATTTGCTGGTCGGCGGTCGGGTTCAACTCCATGGTCTGTGCTTCCTGCCTCAGAGCTTGAGAATGGCTTTGGTGATGATGTTGCGTTGCACCTCGTTGGAACCGCCGTAGATCGTGAGCTTCCGGCCGTTGAGGTAGGTGGGTGTCACGCCGGCGGCATAGTCCGCTCCGACCGGCTCGGCGTTCGCGCCAGGTTCGAGGCAGTCGCGCTGGAAGGGAACGGCGTAGGGTCCCACAGCCCGCCGGCTAAGGGCCTGGATTTCCTGTGCGACCTCTGTTCCCTTGACCTTCAGCATCGAGCTTTCGGCTCCGGGCGCGCCCCCGGCCGCAGCCGCGGCCACGACGCGCAGGGTGGTCGTCTTCAGGTTCTCCAGTTCGATCTCCGCCTTGGCGAACCTGGCCGCGAAGTAGGGGTCTTCTGCGAGTGGCCGGTCGCCCTTGGTCTCCCGTTGAGCGATCTCCCTCAGAAGCTCGAGCGACGCGGATGACGCACCGACCATGGCCATGCTGGTGCGCTCATAGGTCAGCAGATACTTCGCGTACGTCCAGCCCTTGCCTTCTTCGCCGACGAGGTTGGACACCGGAGCGCGCGCATCGGTGAAGAAGACCTCGTTCACCTCGTGGTCGCCATCCAGCGTGATGATGGGGCGCACCTCCACGCCAGGCTGGTTCATGTCCACCAGGATGAAGGAGATGCCCTCCTGCTTCTTCCCTGAGCTGTCGGTTCGGGCCAGGAGAAAGATCATGTTCGCGTGCTGGGCGAACGAGGTCCACGTCTTCTGACCGTTGATGACGTAGTGATCGCCCTGCCGAACGGCGGTCGTCTTCACGCCCGCAAGGTCCGAACCGGCACCCGGCTCCGAATAACCCTGGCACCACCAGTCGTCGCCCCTGAGCATGCGCGGCAGCCAATGGCGCCTCTGCTCCTCCGAGCCGTACTTGATCAGCACCGGCGCCAGCATCTTCAGGCCGAAGGCGATGGTCGGGGGGGCATTGGCGAGCGAGGACTCGTAGTCCCAGATGAACGATTGGGTCGCCGTCCAATCCTGGCCGCCGTATGCTTTGGGCCAGTGTGGCGCGAGCCAGCCCCGCGCGTTCAGCGTCGCCTGCCAGCCTTCGAAATCGGCCTTGCCGAGGCCTTTTCCGAGCCGGACCCGTCCGGCGAGCTCCTGCGGCAGGTTCGCGGCCAGGAACGCTCGCACCTCCTGCCGAAAGGCCTCGTCTGCAGCGTCAAAGGTGAGGTCCATCGTCTTCCTCCAGCGTGGGCGGCTGCCGAGCGTCCAAGGCGTCCTAACATCATAAGTGCCAGAATGGAACCCATGCAGGATCCGCCTGGCGCGATAGTCGCCGGCCTCGGAAGAAGGGCCGCGTGAATCGGTCCAAGAGTCGGCAGGTCGCGCGCAGCAGGTCAGGGCGTGGACAGAGCGCAGGCTGGACTTGACGCCCCGCGATGCTCGGCGCGCTGCGCAGAGCAGACCGGATCACATCGGTGCGGGCCTCGTGGCTCCTCGGGACGTGTCGACGCCGAGGGCCAGCCTCCAAGGCCGTTCGTCGCCCACCGGTGCTAGGTGACGCCGTTGGACAACTTCAGACGCGCATGGAAACCGCTTGAACTCACTGCCGACCTCTGTCAGTGCTATTAACATACTCACGAGCGGCCACGTCACACCACGGGCGGCCGCAGGAATGGCATGGATGAACGTTACCTTCTATTTCGATTTCGGAAGCCCGAACGCCTACATGAGTCACCGCGTGATCCCCGCGATCGAGGCGAGGGCGAAGGCAAGCTTCGTCTATGAGCCCGTCTTGCTGGGCGGCGTGTTCAAGCTGACAGGCAACCAGTCTCCGGCCACCGCCTTCGCGGGCATCAGGAACAAGCCCGATTACGATCGGATCGAGATCGCGCGTTTCCTCAAGCGGCACGGCATCTCGGACTTCCAGTTCAATCCGCATTTCCCGATCAATACCCTGCAGTTGATGCGGGGCGCCGTGGCGGCCCAGGTCGCGGGCGTGTTCGAGGCTTTCGTGGAGCAGGTCTACGAGGACATGTGGACCCGGGGCCGCAAGATGGATGACCCTGAGGTCTACGCCGCCTCGCTGGTGGAAGCCGGCCTCCCGAAGGACGAGATCCTCCGGCTTTCCCAGACCGACGAGGTCAAGTCCAGGCTGGTCGCCAACACCCAGGCGGCCGTGGACGCGGGAGTGTTCGGCAGCCCCTCCTTCATGGTCGGCCGAGAGCTCTATTTCGGCAAGGATCGGCTCCGCGACGTCGAGGACGAGATCGTGTTGCAGACCCGGGGCGTGGCGGCGGCTTAGGCGGGAGCCGTCTCCTCAACCACCTTTCCAAGGCAGGCCCGCCTGCCATCACACGCGGCCCCGCCGCGCAGCCTTATTGAGCAGGAGCCGTCACATGCGTGAGGCCGTCATCGTCGCCGCCAAGCGGACCCCCATCGGCAAGGCCTATCGGGGCGCGTTCAACAACACCTTTGGCGCCACCTTGGGCGCCGAGGCGATCCGCGCCGCCGTGGCCCAGGCCGGGGTGGACCCCGGCGAGATTGACGACATCGCCATGGGCGTCGCCATGCAGCAGGGCACGACGGGCAACAACATCGCCCGCCAGGCCGCGCTCCGCGCCGGCCTGCCCAACACCATCTCGGGCATGACCATCGACCGCCAGTGCAGCTCGGGCCTGATGGGCGTGGCGACGGCCGCCAAGTACATCATCAACGACGGCGCCACGGTCGCCATCGGTGGCGGCCTTGAGTCGATCAGCCTGGTCCAGAACGACAAGATGAACGGGTACATGGCCACCGATCCGTGGCTCGCTGGGCACGTCCCTGAACTGTGGACCTCGATGATCGAGACCGCCGAGGTCGTGGCTGAGCGCTACGGCGTCAGCCGCGAAGCCCAGGACGAGTACGCCCTGCAGAGCCAGCAGCGAACCGCCCAGGCGCAGTCGGAAGGCCGCTTCGCAGACGAAATCGTCCCCGTGACCACGGTCATGAAGGTGCTGGTCAACAAGGAGACCGGCGAGACCGCCGACAATCAAATTACGATCAGCGGCGACGAGGGCAACCGCCCGCAGACCGTGCTGGCCGATCTCCAGAAGCTGAACCCGGTCTTCAAGGGCGGCCGCTACGTCCAGGAAGGCAAGTTCGTCACCGCCGGCAACGCCAGCCAGCTGTCGGACGGCGCCGCCGCCATCGTCTTGATGGAGCGGAAGGAAGCTGAAAAGCGTGGGCTGGACGTACTGGGCGCCTACCGCGGCATGGCCGTGGCCGGCTGCGGGCCGGAGGAGATGGGCATCGGCCCGGTGTTCGCGATCCCCAAGCTGCTCGAACGGAACGGCCTGACCATCGACGACATCGACATCTGGGAGCTGAACGAGGCCTTCGCCTCCCAGGTCCTGTACTGCCGCGACAAGCTGGGCATCGACCCGGCGAAGTACAACGTCTCGGGCGGCTCGATCTCGATCGGCCACCCCTACGGCATGACCGGCGCCCGTTGCACGGCCCACCTCATGTACGAGGGCAAGCGCCGCAAGGCGAAGTACGGCGTCGTCACCATGTGCGTCGGCGGCGGCATGGGGGCGGCAGGTCTGTTCGAAATCTTCTGAGACGTGCGGCTGCGGCGGTTGCTGTTGTGACGCCGAGAATGGGTGTCGAATCCCACCTTGCGGCGCGATGCCAGGCTACTGATTGGCTATCGATGTCGTGCTCCAGCTTGAGCAGCCCCAGCCGATCACGCGCATTGTAGCGCGGCGCCTCCACGCTGCTTTGTCTCGCCGCGTCACCATCCCGCCGGCGGATCCGGGTCGAAAGACGATCCAATCATCGAAATCGTCAGCGCGTTCTAATTTAGCACTATCATGCTTCCTGTTTTCGATTACCGTACGTAGAGCCTGTCGCGCACGGCGGATGGCGAGAAAAGACCAGGGAGGAGCGAAAGATGCGGCTCGAAGGCGTCCAACACTTTCCGCCGATGGATCGGGTGATCTTCGGCCAGGCCGCAGCGGACGCGGTCCTGGCGGAGGCGCAGCGCCTTGGCGCGAGGCGCGTCTACCTGGTGGTCAGCCACACCCTCAACACGACGACAGATGAGATCGACAAGATCCGGGCGAAGTTGGGCGACCGCTACGCCGGCGCCTTCGATGGCGTACCGCAACACACGACGCGGGCAAGCGCCGTGGAAATCGCCAAGGCCGCGGCGGCGGCCGGCGCAGACCTCCTGGTCGCCGTCGGGGGCGGCTCGGTGGTCGACGTGGTGAAGATCGTCACTGTGTGCATGGAGCACGAGATTTTCGAAGAGGATGGCCTCGACGGTTACGAATTGACCGCGGGGGCGCCGGGGGTCCCGCTCTCCTCGAAGTCGTTCCGGGCGCCAACGGTGCGCTCGATCGTCGTCCCCACAACGCTAAGCGGCGGCGAGTACAACGCCGGCGCCCTGGTGACCGACACCCGGCGGGATTGGAAGCAGATCTTCCACCATCCCCTGATGATGCCGCGCGCCATCATCCTGGATCCGCAGATCACAATCCACACCCCGGAGACCCTTTGGCTTGGGTCCGGCACGCGATCGATGGACCACGGAATCGAAGCCCTATGCTCCGGCTTCGGCACCCCGCTGGTGGACGCGGTCGTCACTGAGGGGATCGGCCTGCTTGCGGAAGGCCTGCGGCGTTGCAAGGCGGACCCGTTGGACGTGGAGGCGCGACGTCTTGCGCAATACGGATCCTGGCTTTCGGCCTTCGGCTTGCAGACCCGAGTTCCGATGGGCGCCAGCCATGCTATCGGCCACGTTCTCGGCGGAACCTTCGGCGTGCCGCACTTCCTCATCACCCCGGTGCTGATGCCGCATGTCCTGCGGTACAATCGCTCGGCCACAGAGGACGCGCAGCGCCGAATTGCAGCCGCGCTAGGCGCCGCCGGACGCAGCGCCGCCAGCGCCATCGAGCAACTGGTTCAGGAGTTGGGCTTGCCGGGCAAGCTAAGCGACGTGGGGATCCAGCCCACGGACTACCTCCGGATTGGCGAAGTTGCGGTGAAGTCGGTGTTTGCCCCCGTCAACCCGCGTCCGCTGGTTCAGCCGGCCGACGTCGTCGCGTTGCTCGAGACAACGAAGGATCAGGTGGCCGCCCAGCCCGCCTGACCCCTAAGGCCGCCGACTGGCATCGGCCAGACGGCGCCTACCGGCTGCGGCGCGAGGCGAGCAGTCGCCCGATCTGCGCGCCTGGTCTGACTCCGCACCGCGGCTGGCAGCTGCCAGTCCGCACTTCGCCAGGATGCCCCATGACCGCGACGCCGACTCAGATCGCCGATCCAGCGCTCGTTCAGGAGCCCGTGGGCGTTCCCTATTCACCGGCCTATACGCGGTACGCCATGTGGCTGCTGCTCGGCATCTACATCGCGAACTTTCTGGACCGTCAGGTCGTCACGATCCTCGCAGAACCGATCAAGCAGGATCTCGGGCTCGCCGACTGGCAGCTCGGCGTGCTGAGCGGTCTGGCGTTTGCAATGTTCTACACGCTGTTGGGAATTCCCATCGCCCGGTTTGCGGAGCGGCGGAATCGCCCGGTAATCATTGGCGCGTCCGTGGCGGTTTGGAGCGCGTTCACGGCCTTGGGCGGCGTAGCTCAGACCTTCGCCCAGCTCGTCTTCTTCCGCGTCGGCGTCGGCGTCGGCGAGGCGGGATGCACGCCGCCGGCCCATTCCTTGATCGTCGACTATGTCCCGAGGGAGAAGCGCGCCTCGGCCCTGGCGTTCTACTCGATGGGAACGCCGATCGGCACCCTTCTCGGCCTCGCCCTCGGTGGCCTGGTGGCCGACGCCTTCGGCTGGCGGGTCGCCTTCTTGATCGCAGGCGCGCCCGGACTGATCTTTGCGGCGCTGGCCTTCACGACGCTGCGCGAGCCTCGGCGGCGGCTGGCGCACCACGCCGTCCATCTCGCCTCGACGGCCGCGACTTTCGGCGAGACCATGGCTTACCTCGCACGGCGACGGACATTCTGGCTGGTGGCCATGGGAGGCGCGATCACGGCCTTCGTCGGTTTCGGCGCAGCGCCGTTCACGGCCTCGTTCTTCTTGCGGAACCACCCCGCTGAGATCGCCGCGCTCGCGGCTCAGACCGGCGAAGTCTTCGGGCTGCAGATCCGATCGATAGGGTTCCTGGGCCTCGCGCTGGGCCTGATCAGCGGATTGAGCGGAGCCCTCGGGGCAATGTGCGGCGGCTGGCTCTCGGATCGGCTCGGAAGTCGAGACCTTCGAGCCTGGATGCTTGCCCCTGCCGCGGCGAGTCTGCTGTCCATTCCCATCTTCGTCCTCGCCGTCACGGCGCCGCATGCGGCCGTCGGCCTGGGACTCCTGGCGCTAAATGGCTTCCTCGGCACCTTGTGGTTCGGGCCCGTCTACGGGACCGCCCAATCCGTCGTGCCGCCCCAGATGCGCGCAACCGCAGCGGCCGTCCTGCTCTTCCTCGTCAACCTGCTCGGTTTTGGGCTTGGGCCGATCACCATCGGAGCCGCCTCAGACATGTTCAACCACGGCTTCGGTTTGGGTCCAGCCGAAGGGGTCCGATGGGCGCTCGTGGTTGGGAGCCTGTTCGGCGTCGCCGCCTTCGGGTGCTTCTGGGTCGCCCGCAGGACGATCCGCGAAGACACACTAGGCTGATCTAGCATGAGTAGAGTGCAATTATAGCACGTATAATGTGATTGACTGTGGATGACGCGCGCCGTTGCGCAGGCTCGACGACAGACAATCAAGGGGCGAGGGTCGCAAAATGGTCTGTGATTACAATGCATAAGATACGTTTCGTTGAGCTACGGAATCTCTGAGGAATGTCCGCACAATAAGTGCTAAAAGAGAATCTTATAGATTGCTAAGTCGCGTATAGTCGGACATCAAGGCCCCAGCTGCCGCTAGTGCAGCAGGGAGGTCTCAAAAATGAAAAAGGTGTCGCTCTGCGCGAGCACGGCTGTGCTCGCGGTTTCCGTCGGCGTGATGGCGTCGACCCCCGCCCAGGCTCAATCCGGTTCGACCGGACCTTCAGTCGCTGAAGTCGAGGAAGTCGTCGTCACGGGTTCCTTCGTGCGCGGCGCCGCAGAGGCGGCGGCCTTGCCGGTGCAGGTTATCGGCCAACAGGAAATGGCCAACCAGGGCTCGCCCTCGACGGTGGAACTCATGAAGTCGATCCCGGCCACCGCCGGCGTGTTGGGCGAAGCCAACTCCTATGGGGCAGGGCGCGTCGAAGGCCTGTCGAATATCAACCTGCGGGGGCTTGGCCCGGCGCGCACGCTCGTGCTGCTCAACGGCCGACGCTTGCCCAATTCGAGCGGCAGCTCGGTCTTGGGCAACTTCATCGACGTGAACATGATTGCGCCCGCCGCGATCGGCCGGGTGGAGGTGCTGAAGGACGGCGCGGCGGCCACTTACGGATCCGACGCGATTGGCGGCGTCGTGAACTTCATCACGCGCTCGAAGGTCCGCGGGCTGGAGGTCAGCGGCGACTATTCCCACATCCAGGGATCCAAGGGCGATTGGTCAGCGAACGCGACCTACGGCGCGGGCGGCGAGGCGTGGGATGGGTTCGTCGCGGTCAGTTACCGGCACCGCTCCACGCTGCGCACGACCGACCGGGACTTCGCCGCGCCGAGCTTCACCGATCAGCCCGGGGCCAAGGCGGCATACCTCTACAACCCGCAAGGCGGGTGGTCGACGTCAGCCAATCCGGGGACCTATATCGGGGGAACCTCCCTCAACTCGAACTTCCTCGACCCGGGATGCCCGGCTCTGGGCGGCCAGCTGCAGATCAGCGCCACGCAGTGCCTGATCCGTTTCGCCGACTATGCCAACCTGGTTGAAGAGCAGAACCTCTATCAGGGCTACGCGGAGTTCAATTACGACATCAACCCCAACACCCGGCTCCATATGGAGGGTTCCTACGGGGCGACCGAGGTGTTCCACATCCGCCAATCCCCGTCGTACTTGCCAACGCAGTATCCGACGGCCTTGGTCTCCCCCATTCCGGGCCAGTATTTCGTCCCCGCGTCGAACCCGGGCTTGCGAACCCTGCTCGCGCTCAATCCCGCGCTGGCGGCGGCCAACCCCATCGCCGTCACCAGCGGCGTGATCGCCCATCGGTCCTTCGTCAGGCCCTTCGGGGTCGGGGGCAACCCCCTCTATGACTATGACGCTCAGGAGAACCGCCGCTACGCGAAGCAGTATCGCCTCGCGGCCAACCTCACGGGTGAGTTCGAGCGGTTCGGCGGGATCGGCTGGGACGTCGGGGCCACGTACGGCCACTCGTCCTTCGACTCGATCAATCCCGACTTCCTGGTCGATCGCGTGGAGCTCGGCTACCGCGGCCTGGCCAGTCGAGCCGGGGTAACGCCCTGCGATATCACCACCGGCGCGCCGGGGGCGGGCAATTGCTACTACGTCAACCCCTTCTCGACCGGCGTGCAGGCGAACGCGATCACCGGCCAGGTGAACCCCCAGTACGCGGCCGCGGTGGCGCTAGACCCCCGCGTCGCCAACGATCCGCAGGTCGTGCAGTGGCTATACGGCGAAGACTCACAGCGGACCAAGACCTCCAACGGCCTCCTGGTCGTCGACGCGGTGCTGAACGGCAAGCTGCCGCTCAAGCTGTGGGGCGACGAGATTGGCTGGGCCGCGGGCTACCAGTACCGTGAGGCCAATTACAAGACCCGCGGGCTCGGCTTCTCCAACCGGGACCAGTTCCCCTGCCTCGATAGTGTCGTCAACGGATCGACCGACTGCGCCGTTCGCAACGGGCCCTACACCTTCTACGGCAGCTACGCGGCGGCCGACGTGACCCAGAAGACGCACGCCCAATTCGCCGAGTTGCAGGTCCCGGTGACGGAGGACATCCAGGTCCAGCTCGCCATCCGCCACGAGGACAGTTCCGGCGGGGAGACGACGAACCCCAAGATTGCGGTCCGTTGGCAGGCGACCCCCTGGCTCGCCTTGCGCGGCTCCGCCGGCAGCACCTTCCGCGCCGCACCTCAAGCAAATCTGACATCCGAGCAGCTCAACACGGCGAACGCCTTCATCGCCCAGACCGGCTCCTTCCGCGCTGTCGATGTGTTCGGAAACCCGGACCTCGACCCCGAGACGGCGGACACCTACAGCGCCGGCCTGATCGTGAACGCAGGGCCCTTCTCGGCCACACTGGACTACTGGCGGTTCAACTTCTCCGACCCGATCACACTCGAGAGCGGCACACAAATCGCCAACGCCATCTTTCCGGCCGGCGCCGCCAACCAGTGCGCGAACCCGGCCTATGCCGCCCTGGTGGCGCGCGTGACCTTCAGCGGGCCCTGCGCACCCGGGAACATCAATCGTATTCTAACCCGCACCGTGAACGGATCGTCCATCAAGACCGATGGGGTCGACCTGAGCATAGATTATCGATGGGCCGACGGTCCGTTCGGCGGGCGCGTCACCTTCGGTCTCGATGGGACCTACACGCTGAACTACGAGGTCGCCGCCTTCGAGATCGAAGGCGTCGCGGTGACGCCGGCGTACGAGGGCGTTGGTAAGCTCAGCTATCTTCTCCCATCCGCGTCCCTGCCGCGCATCAAGGGATCCGTCTTTACCGAGTGGAACCGCGGCGGAAGCAACCTACGCCTCACCCTCCGCTATGTCGGGCCGATGACCGATCAGCGGGCCGCCCTGTTTACATCCCCAAACAACGGCCAGGGGGTCACCACCCGCGGGGAGCGCATCAAGAGCTTCGTGACCGCTGACGTCGTCTACCGCCTCGACCTGCCGTCGGACATGACGGCGACCGTGGCCGTCATCAACATCACCGACGAGGATCCTCCGTTCGCTCGCCTCGACTTCTCCTACGACCCCTACACGGCCAACCCGCTCGGGCGGGTGATCAAGCTCGGGGTGACGAAGCGCTTCTAGAGCCGTTCGGGCAGACTCAGGACCAACGGTGGCGCGGGAGACCTTCCGCGTCACCGGAAGGCGGTGAACCGCTGAGACGACGGTTCAGCCTTCGGCTGCCCGGCCGAGCCGGAGAGACAAATGGCTCCCGCTAAAGGCCGCCCAGCCATGGCAGCAGCAGATTGTTGACCTCCTCGGGCCGTTCCTGCTGGGTCCAGTGTCCGCAGCCGGGGAGCATATGCGCCCCGCGCAGGTCGGACAGTTCGTCTGTCATGAGGTTCAGGCGGTCGCCGAACATCGATAGGACTCTGTCGCGGTCGCCAGCGATGTAGAGCGCGGGTTGCTCGATGCGCCGTCCCTTGAACTGGTTCAGGAACCTGAAATCGCGGTCGTGATTGCGGTAACGGTTCAGCCCCCCGCGGAAGCCGGAACGCTCGAGTTCGCCGACCATGAAATCGATATCGGCGTCGCTTAGCCACGCTGGAAAGGGATCGGGGTCGGGAATGCCTGTCAGAACTTGGTCGCCGAGGCGCTTGTCCGAAGGCCACGCCGTGACCGCCTCCCCGCTCCAGTCGTAGTAGAGCCGTCGCACGGCTCCGCGAACATCGGCCTCAAGTTCCGCCTCGGCCACGCCCTCGGCCGCGAAATAGTCCTGGTAGAAGAACCGGCCCTTGCTCTTGTAGACAGCATCGATGATGTCGCTGAGCGAGCGCGTCGGAATCCCGGTGTAGGGCACGGAGAGGCCTGCGACAGCCCGCACCCGCTCCGGATGGACCAAGGCGGTGGTCCAAGCGACCGGTGCGCCCCAATCGTGCCCGATCACGACCCCGGGCCGATCGGGGCTCAAGGCTTCGATCAGCCCGGCGACGTCCCCGGAAAGGCTTTCGAGATCGTAGGCCTCGATAGGGTGCGGCCTGTCCGATCCGCCATAGCCGCGCACATCGATGGCGCAGGCGGTGAAGCCGGCGGCCGCGATCGGACCCATCTGATGGCGCCACGAGTACCAGGACTCGGGAAAGCCATGGACCATGACCACCAAGGGACCTTCGCCCTGAATGGCCACTTTCAGCTGGACCTCTCCGACCGGCACCTGGCGAAATTCAATCATGTCCATCCATCCTCAACGGTCAGGCAAAGCTCGATGCCAGTAAGTAATATTTTAGAACTACGTCAAGCGGTGAGGGCGCAGCCCGGATCCGGCGAGTAGGGGCGCCCGCCCGCTAGGCAATGTCGTTGGGCTCTTCGCAAGCTCGCTGACGCTAACCGGTGGCCCTGGCGTGCCGCTCGAAGTCCTTTAGGTCGCGATGCCGGATAACGTCTGGCGCGCTCTTGTCGAACCGCCAGGCTTCGGCTTCGAGGACGGCCTTGGAGGTGGTGGCGGGGCGGCCGAGCAGACGCTCCACGTCGTCGGTGACCTCGGCGATGTACCGGTCCCCGGCGTTCTGCCGCGCCAGGTTTTCAAGATGGAGCGCCGGATGGTCGGGGATCCACGGCACGAGGGTGCGCAGGAGCTCTCGGAAGTGCTCCAGGGTCGATGGCGCGTAGGTGATCTTGCGCCCCAGCACCGCCGAGAAGTCCTCGGCGAACTCGTACCAGTCCTTGCGGGTCGGCCCCGTCAGTCTATGCGACTTTCCGGCGTGGCCCGCCGGATTGGCCAGCACCTCGATGCAGACGTCGGCCACGTCCACGGTCGCCACGGGGGCGGTCTTGGCGTCGCCGAACGGCAGGCGGATCGTATCGTCCTGCTTGATGGTCATCGCCGGTATCCACAGCGTGATCAGGTTCTCGACGAACATGGCGGCCTGGATGTGGCAGACGGGGAGGCCTGACCAGTCCAGGGCGCGTTCCGCCGCCCAGTGCACGAACTGCTGCGGGGACCACTGCACGTCGGCCCCGAGGATCGCGATGCGTTCGGCGTCGGGCAGGGCCATGTTCTCGAGCGTCATGTAGCACTGCTCGAAGTCGGACATGTTCACGAAGATCTCGCAGCCGCCTTCGCGCTTCGCCGCCGCCGCCATGAGGATGGTCGCATCGGCATAGTAGGGGTTGAGGCTCATGCTGAAGTAGATTCGCTTCACCCCCTTCACCGCCTCAGTGACATCACGAGGGTTGAGAAGGTCGCCCACGAACACCTCGGCGCCCATGTCGCGCAGGTCCTGCGCCCGCTGGTCGTCCGTCCGCACGAAGGCGCGAACCGGCAATCCCCGAGCGCGAAGGCCGCGCACGATGCTGCGTCCGATTGAGCCGGTTTGGCCCCCGGCGCTGGTCACGAGAATGGGTGCGTCGCTCATGGTCTGCCTATCTCAACGATGCTCTGGTTGGGTCTGGGGGGCCGCTCTCGTTCCCTGTGGCCATTCCGAAAGTCGCGGCTTTCGGGGAGGTCGCGGCGTGGCGCTCAGGCTGGGATGCGTACGGGCAAGTGGCTGTATCCGTTGGCGAACGACGAGGCGACGCGCACCGGATCGCCCACCACCTCGATCTTCGGGAACCGGGGGAGGACTTCCTCCCAGAGGATCCTCAGCTGCATCTCGGCGAGGCGGCTTCCGACGCACCGGTGGATGCCGAAGCCATAGGAGAGATGCTGGCGCGCGCGGGGGCGGTCGATCAGGAACTCGCTCGCGCGCTCGATAACGTCCTCGTCCCGATTGCCCGAAACGTACCACATCAGGACCTTGTCGCCCTTGCGGATGCGCTTGCCGCCAAGCTCCACGTCCTGCGTCGCCAGGCGGCGCATGTAGGCGAGGGGGGTCTGCCAGCGGATCATCTCCGAAACCATGTTCGGAATCAGGCCCGGGTCGGCGATGAGCTTGTCGTACTCTGCCGGGTTCTGGTTGAGCGCCAGGAGCCCGCCGGTCATGGAGTTTCGCGTCGTGTCGTTGCCGCCGATGACCAGCAGGAGGACGTCGCCCAGGAATTCCTCGGGCGTCATGTGCCGCGTGGACGTGTTGTGCGCGAGCATCGAGATCAGATCGCCCCGGGGCGGGGCGTCCACACGCTCGTTCCACAGCTTGGTGAAGTAGGCCCCACACTCCCTGATCTGGGCGATCTGATAGTCCAGTTCCAGGTCGCCGGCCGTGGCCACGTCGGACCAATGCGGCAGCAGTCGCCGGTCCTCGAATGGAAAATCAAACAGCGTCGCCAGCATTTGCGACGTCAGCTCGATCGAGACCCGATCCACCCAATCGAAGGTTTCGCCGCGCGGCAGGCTGTCCAGGATGCTGCCCACCCGGCTGCGGACCAGCGGCTCAAGTTCCTTCAGGTTCGGGCCGTTCATGGCGGGCGCGACGGCCAGTCGATGCGCTTCATGCTGCGGCGGATCCCGGGCGATGAACATGGGTAGCGGCAGCTCCTCCACATCGCGATAGGTGATGGTCGGCTCGGAGGAGAAGAGGTCGTGGTGGGTGTCCACGAACATGATGTCGTTGTACTTTGTTACGGACCAATATGGGCCGCTCTCTTCTCTTTCCGAATAGTGGACTGGGTCCTCAGCACGCAGACGCTCGAAGTAGAACTCAAAGGTCCCCTTGCGGAAGAGTTCACTGTCGACGGGGTCGATGTGCTCCAGGGGCATGGCATAGGCCTCCGCCCGCGCGGCGGCACGCCAGTCGATTGCGCCGTCATCCATGATCTGTTTCCTCACGGTCCGTTTTTTCGTTTGGCGCCCGTTCGGTGGCTCTGACAGCGGGTCGCGGGCGCTAGGAGCAGGCCGCTCAGAGCGGCGCCGCGAGCGATCGACAAGTCGCCTTTCCAAAATAGGTGCATATAAGACATAACATCCGGTCAGTGCCGAAACAACACCAATGTGGCTTTTGACATCGCACCGCGACGGTTCGATGCTAGGCACGCCTGTCGCCCCATTTCGTGGAGCGCGGAGGAGAACATCTTGAGCTTGGCGCACAGTGGCGATGGAAACACCGACTTCCCCAGGGACTGCAGTTGCAGCCAGCTGCGACGTGCGGCTCGACGTGTTTCGCGGTACTATGACCAGTGTCTGGCGGGCACGGGCCTCAAATCGACGCAGTACACCCTGCTGGGATTTCTGAACACCGAGGGACCAATGACCATGGCTCGCTTGGCGGACGCCATGACGATGGATCGAGCGACTGTGGGGCACAACCTTCGGCCCCTTGAGCGTGACGGGCTGCTCCGCATATCCATCAGCGCGGCCGATCGGCGCGCGCGCGAAGTCGCCATCACCGATCGGGGCTACTTGGTGTTGTTGGCGGCCCATCCGGCGTGGCAATTGGCGCAGGCCGGCTTCGAGTCCGCCTTTGGCGCACCGGAAGCCGCCCATCTGCGCAAGCTGATGGACCGCGTCATCGAAGCGCCACTTCCGCACATCGGGTCGCCTCGCACGCCGAAGGTCGCCGCGCCGCGCGCGGCCGATGTCAGTCCGCCGGGGCGGCGCGTCGCGCGCCGTCGCGCGTAGAGGCGATTTGCCGGCGTGCGGCAAGGTGGCGGGCGCACAAGGGCCAGCCGCCGACGAGCCGTGACCCTGACGCCATCCGCGCGCGTTCGCTGGCGCGCTCTTCCCGCCCGACGTGCGCCGGATGGATTGGCGTGGGCTCGCGGTGGGCGGCGGACCAGGAAGGATCCTGCTCAGCGCCGTGCGTCCCTGACGGAATAGAACTCATTCGGAAATTCGTAACAACGACGAAGGCGCCAGATGGTGACATCGTCGAGGGCGGACAGCAGTTGATGCGCCGAAGCTTTCGTGTCAGTACGAGTAGGATTTTAAAACTGACTGAGCAGCCGATCTGGGTGGGGCCGGCTGGCCATCCCCGTGGAGGTGGCCCGAACCTTCCCATCAAGGAGACCTTCATGACTGAAATCACCCTCGACGCCTACAAAGCGATGGTCGGCCAGGAGGTCGGCGTCTCGTCCTGGTTCGAGATCGGTCAGGATCGCATCAACGGCTTTGCCGACGTCACCGAGGATCGCCAGTACATTCACGTGGACGAGGAACGCGCGAAGGACACGCCGTTCGGGGGCACGGTCGCGCACGGCTTCCTGACCCTTTCCATGCTGGCCGCCATGGGCTTCGACGCGCAGCCGAAGGTCGCCGGGACCGTGATGACGGTGAACTACGGCTTCGACCGGGTTCGGATGATGGCTCCCGTCCGCGCCGGTAGCCGGGTCCGCGGCCATTTCGTACTGAAGGAGATCGTCGAGCGCGGACCCGGCGAGGTCATGGTCAAGTCGCAGGTGACGGTCGAGGTTGAGGGGGCCGAGAAGCCTGCGCTCGTCGCGGACTGGCTGGGCCTCTCCCGCTTCGCCTGATCGCCGTCCCAAGGCCCGGATCGGGAACGCCAAGCAGACCTTGGGCGCCGATCGAACCAAGGCCGCCGTCACCTCGCCGGAGTGCTGTCCGCCTAAGGCTCCACCTCCGTTCTCAACCCCGTGATTCAGGAAACCAGCCCATGAGCAATCCCATTGTCCTGTTCGTGCGGTTCCGGCCGAAGCCGGAACATCGCCAGGCCCTCCGAGACGCGTTCCAAGCGGTCGTACCCCTGTCCCGAGCGGAGTCCGGTTGCCGCGAGTTTGTGCTGCACATCGACCGGGACGTGGAAGGGGATCTCTGCCTCTACGAAGTGTGGGACGACCACGAAGCCCTCAAGAGCCACTTCGCGCAACCCTACACGAGCGCCTTGTCTCAGCAGATGGAGGGCTGGCTGGCGGAGCCGCCGGCGGCCACAAAGCTCATCCGCCTCTAGGGACCTGCCCTGGCTCAGCAGGAGCTCCCCTTGCGTGACGCAGGAGCGAGCGCACGCTGCGGGCGCGGCCCAGCGCGCCCGGCAGTTCGAACAGTTGTTCGAGGGCGACCGTGCCCGGTATGAGGGAATATGCGCCAGCTGAACGTGTTGGCGCCAAGGAGACGCCCATGGCCTTCGCGACGGCCCTTAGTCTTGCCGGTCCCCTGCGCCGACCCCGACAGATGCTGGGCGACCAGGAGTACGGCGGCCATTCATCGATCCACGACGACGCCATGGCGGAGAAGCTGGGCTTCCGCGCCGGCCCGATCGAAGGGCCCACCCATTTCAGCCAGTTCCAGCCGCTGCTGGCCCACATCTGGGGGCAGGCCTGGTTCGAGCGCGGCTGCCTCTCGGCCCACTTCCTGAACATGGTCGTGGAGGGCGAGGAGGTCCGCGCCTTCGCCGAGATCTCCGCCGAGGGCGCGACGTCCACGCGGGTCTGGGCCGAGAAGGCCGACGGCACACCGGTGCTGGAGGCGAGCGCGAGCCTGGGCCCCGACGCCGCCCCGACCCTGCTCGAGACCCGGATGGCGGCCCTGCGCCCGCCCGGCAGGCTGCTCATCCTGGAGGACCTGAAGGTCGGGATGACGGGCGCGCGGGACGAGCGGGTGCGGATGGATCCCGACCAGAACATGGGCGCGCTCTATCCCTTCAGCCTGAACCAGAAGCTGGCCGTCATCACCGAGAGCTCGCCCTGGTACTCCGACGCCTCGGCCTCGCCGTGGGGGCGGGCGATCATCCCGTTCGAGATGCTGAGCGTGCTGTTCGAATATTCCAGCCGCGAGGCCGCCTTCCCGGTGAAGGGACCTGCGGTGGGCCTCTTCGCCGACCAGGAGATCCGGCTGATCGACGGGCCGCTGTTCGTGGGCGAGGACTATGTCCTGCGGCGCGAGATCGCGGCCCTGGCGGAGAGCAAGCGGACCGAGTCGTACTGGGTGCGCACCCGGGTCTTCGACGCGCGCGGCGAGAAGCAGGTGGCCGAGATGCTGCTGAACCACGCCACCCTGAAGCACTCGTTCGCCGGCTACGCCGAGGCGAACTGACCTCCGATCGATAAAGGGCGCTACCGATGCATGTGAAGGACAAGGTCGTCGTCGTGACCGGCGGCGCCGACGGGATCGGGGCCGCGCTCTGCCGCCGCTTCGCCCAGGAGGGCGCGCGGATCGTGATCGTGGCGGACCGCAACGGCGAGGGCGCGGCCGCGGTCGCTCGCGAGATCGGCGGCGAGGCCGTCACCCTGGACGTCAGCGACGGCGAGGCCATGACCGCGATGGTCGCGGACATCGAGGCGCGCCACGGCGGCATCGACCTCTTCTGCTCCAACGCCGGCGTCGGCGACGGCGACCCGGACCGGCAGAACGCCGCCTCGTCGCCCGACGCGGTCTGGCAGCGGGCGTGGAACGTCAACGTCATGGCCCACGTGCACGCCGCCCGCGCGGTCATCCCGGGCATGCGGGCGCGGGGCGGTGGCTATCTGCTGAACACCGTCTCGGCCGCGGGCCTGCTCTCGCAGATCGGCGGGGCGGTCTATTCGACCACCAAGCACGCCGCCGTGGGCTTCGCGGAGTCGCTGGCGATCACCCACGGGGACCAGGGCATCAAGGTCTCGATCCTGTGCCCGCAGGGCGTCGACACCGCCATGCTGCGCCAGGGCGACGCGGCGTCCCAGCCGCAGAACCTGGACGGCGTGCTGACCCCTGACGCCGTGGCCGAGAGCGTGGTCGAGGGCCTGGCCGCCGAGACCTTCCTGATCCTGCCGCATCCGATCGTGCTGAGCTACATGCAGCGCAAGACCGGCGACTACGACCGCTGGCTGGGCGGCATGCGGCGGCTGCGGGGCAAGATGATGGGCCTCACCTCGGCGTGAGAGCGCTCTAGGCTCGGCGTCGTCACCGCGTCGCTCATCACAGCCCCAGCTGCCGAGCGATGATGTTCTTCTGGATCTCTGTGACGCCGCCGTAAATGGTTTGGGCGCGGGTGAAGAAGTAGCTGGCCGTTGCCGGCGCGCTGAAGGCCGGGATGTCTTCCAGACCCCGCCGCCAGTCGGCGTCGCTTCGTTCCTCGAAGAACGGCTGCGCGTAGGGGCCGGCAAGCTCCAGGTACCGCTCGGTGACGCCCTGCGCGGTCTCGGTCGCCGCGATCTTGATGATCGAGGCCTCGTCGCTGGGCGCCTCGCCGTTGGTAAGCGGAGCCAGCGCGCGCAGGGTGGTCATCTCCAGCGCCAGGAGGTCGATCTCGGTTTCGGCGGTGCGGCGGCGCAGGCCGGAGCCCGCCTGCGTCAGCTCGTCTGCCCAGGGCGCGTCGGCCGCGGCGTGGCGGAGCTCTTCGAGCTGACGCCGCTTGCCCGCCACATGCGCATAGGACGTCCGTTCGTGGTTGAGGAGGTGCCGCGCGTACGTCCAGCCGAGCCCCTCGTCGCCGATGCGGTTTTCGACGGGGACCCGAACGCCGGTGAAGGTGATGGTGTCCAGGTGGTGGCCGCCGTCGATCGTAATGATCGGTCGGACCTCGATCCCCGGCGTGCGCATGTCAATGCAGAGGAAGGTGATCCCCTGCTGCTTGCGGCCCTCATCCGACGTCCGGACCAGGCAGAAGATCCAGTCGGCGTAGTGCCCGTCGCTCGTCCAGGTCTTCACGCCGTCAACGATGTAGTGGTCGCCGTCGCGCACGGCGCGCGTGCGCAGGGAGGCGAGGTCCGAACCGGCTTCCGGCTCTGAGTAGCCCTGCGCCCAGAAGGTCCGCGAGGCCAGGATATCCGGCAGCCAACGATCCTTCTGCGCCTGCGTGCCGAAGGTGTAGATGACCGGCGCTACGTACAGCAGGCCCATGGGCGAGACGTTCAGCGCGCCCGCCCGCTCCAGTTCCTCGTCGAAGATGAACCGCTGGGAGACGGTCCAGCCGGTGCCGCCGTAGGCCTCGGGCCATCCGGGCGCCAGCCACCCTTTCGCACTCAGCGCCTGCTCCGAGGCGACCATGTCGCTCTTGTCCACGGTCTGGCCGTTGGCGACCTTCGCCAGGATCCACTGCGGGTATTCCGTGGCGAAATATGTCCGCACGGTGGCCCGGAAGCCGTCGTCCCCCTCGCTCGCTTCCAAGTTCACGACCATTCTCCCTCTAACCGTTCGACGCCTGCCTGACGATGTGGTCCTGGGTCGGCCTGGTGCGCCACGTGCGAAGCAATCGCCCGGCCAGCCTCGGCCAGCCGCCGCGTGCCTGCCTGGCCCCAACCCGCGAGACTGTCCTCCGGCCCGGGCCCCTAGGTCTTCGAGGCGTCGGCCGCTGCGTGGACGTGCACCACGCGGCCCTGGACCTCGCCCGCGGCCAGGGCGGCCATGTCGGCGTTGATCGCGCTGATGGGCGCGCGGCGGAAGGGGATCGCCTTGACCCCGCCGGCGCGGATGTGCCCGACCAACTCGCGCAACTCCGCCGGCGTGCCCACGAAGGAGCCGCGGAAGGTCAGCTGGCGCGCGGCCATCGCCGCGGTGGGCATCTGCAGCATGCCGCCGAACAGACCCACCACCACATACGTCCCGGCGGTGTTCAGGCTTCCTGCGCCCAGTTGAACTGTGGCGTCCGCCCCGACGAAATCGAGCACACCCGTCAAGCCTCCCGTCTGCGCCTTCAAGGTCTCGGCGGCGTCCGGTAGGCCGCTGTTCACGGTGAGGTCCGCGCCGTAGGTTTCCGCAAGGCGGAGCTTCTCGGCGTCGACGTCGATCGCGACCAACTTCTTGAAGCCGATCGCCTTGGCCAGCGCGAGCGCCATCAGTCCAACGCCGCCTAGCCCGATGATCGCGGTCCAGCCGTCCTTGCGGGGCAACTTCGCCAGGGCCGAATAGGCTGTCAGACCCGAGCAGGCATAGACGCCGGCCACGGCGGGATCCACGCCGTCGGCGTCGACCAGGAACTTCGCGTCGCGCACCACGACCTTTTCGCCGTGCCCGCCCGGACGGTGCAGACCCAGGTTCTCCGGCCGCGGGCACTCATTGTCGCGGTCGTCCAGGCAGGCCTCGCAAACGCCGCAGCCGATCCAGGGATAGACGATCACGGGCCGGCCGATATCGCTCGCGGAGAGTTTGGCTTCGGGGCCGTAAGCGGCGATGTGGCCGAAGATCTCGTGGCCCAGGGTCAGGGGCGGTGACGCCCCGAAGGCGGCCAGCGGCAGCTTCTGTCCGCCGCCGAGGTTGAGATGGCCCTCATGGAAGTGCAGGTCCGAATGACAGAGGCCGCAGGATTCGACCTTGACCACGACCTGGCCTGCCGTCGGCGCCGGGTCGCTCAACTCGCTCGGGACGAGCGGGGCGCCGAAGGCCACCACTTGATAGGCTTGCATCGTTCACTCCTGGGGTGCGGCAGAAGAAAGCGGCCCGGCGGCGACGAAGGCCGCCGGACCAGAGATTTGGGGAGAAGGCTCTGTCTTCGCGCGGATCCGGCGACGAGTCCATAGGAAAATAGAACCTAGTATCCGAAGCGCGCGACTATTCCGCAGCCGGCTTCGGCGCGTAGCCGAGGATGGCCTTGATCTCGAGGAATTCGTGGAAGGCGAGATCGCCCCATTCCCGTCCATTGCCGCTCATCTTGTAACCCCCGAAGGGGGCCATGAGGTCGTTGGAGGCTCCATTGATGAAGACCTGACCTGAACGCAGCCTCGCCGCCAGTTGGCGGGCCTTCTCGAGGTCGCTCGTCTGGATATAGGCGCCCAGGCCGTACTCCGTGTCGTTGGCGATCCCGACGGCCTGTTCGACGCTGTCGTAGCCGAGGATCGACAGTACCGGGCCGAAGATCTCTTCCTTGGCGATGGTCATTTCGTTGGTGACGTTCGCGAACACCGTGGGCTTCACATAGTAGCCCTTGTCCAGGCCCTCAGGCCGCCCGACGCCGCCGGCGACGAGGGTCGCGCCCTCGTCGATGCCGGCCTGGATCAGCTTCTGGATCTTGTCGAACTGGGTCTTGTTCACGACCGGGCCCAGCTGGGCGTTGCCGTTGGGGTCGCCGACGGTGACCTGCCTGGCCGCCTCGCGGGCGACGCTGATCGCCTCGTCCATCCGATGGGCGGGGACGAGCATCCTCGTGGGGGCATGGCAGGTCTGGCCGGAATTGATCATCATCGCCGGAACACCGCGGGCGACGCCCTCGGCGAACGCGTCGTCGTCGAGGACGATGTTGGGGCTCTTGCCGCCCAGCTCCTGGGCCACGCGCTTGACGGTGGGGGCGGCCGCCTTGGCCACCTCGATGCCGGCGCGGGTGGAGCCGGTGAACGAGACCATGTCGATCTCGGGGTGGCTGGAGATCGCCGCGCCCACGGTCGGGCCGTCGCCCTGCACCAGGTTGAACACGCCGGCCGGCACGCCAGCGGCATGCATGATCTCGGCGAGGATGTGACCCGTGAAGGGCGCCACTTCAGAGGGCTTCAGCACCATGGTGCAGCCGGTGGCGATGGCGGGCGCCACCTTGCAGACCATCTGGTTCAGCGGCCAGTTCCAGGGGGTGATGAACCCGCAGACGCCGATCGGCTCCTTGACGATCATCGTCGGGCCGCGGTCGTCCTCGAACTTGAAGGTCTTCAGAACCTCGACCGCGGTCGCCAGGTGGCCCATGCCGGCCGGCACCTGGGCGCGCTGCGCCAGGGAGGCGGGCGCGCCCATTTCCTCTGTCAGTGCGGTGGCCAGGTCGCCAAAGCGCTTCTGGTACTCGGCCAGAATGCGGCCCAGAACTTCGATCCGCTCCTCGCGGCTGGTCAGGCTCCACGAGGCGAAGGCCTTGCGGGCGGCCTTGGCGGCCTTGTCCACGTCGGCGGCCGAGCCGAGCGCGATCTTGCCGGCGACTTCCTCGGTCGCCGGGTTGATGACGTCCAGCGTCCTTAGGCTTTGCGCGGGGTCGACCCACGAACCATCGATGTAGAACTTGAAGTACTCGCGCATGGCGTCTCCGATCTCTGAGTTTCGGTACGGGGGTAGCAGTACGGTTCGAGGTCAGGCGGCCGGGTCGCGAGACAGGTCGCGGCGCGGAGCGGCCGCTTGCACGGCTTGGGTCAACCGAAGGAGGCTCGCGAGGAGGGCGCCCGGACCTGTGCGCCACGTCCGTGGCGGTGGGCTGGTCGCCCCCGGCGGCCTTCGCCGGTCTAGGTCCGATAGGGAATGATCACCGGAAGGCTCTCGAAGCCGTGCACGAAGCACGACCAGTTCCGCTCGGGCTCGCCGATGACCTTGATCTCCGGGAAGCGCTTCAGGATCTCTTCCCAGATGATGCTGAGCTGCATTTCAGCCACGCGGTTGCCGACGCACCGGTGGACGCCGAACCCGAACGCCATGTGCTGGCGGGGCCTTTCGCGGTCGATGATGAATTCGTTGGGCCGGTCGACGATCTCGTCGTCGCGATTGCCCGAGACGTACCACATGGCCACCCGGTCGCCCTTCCGGATGGTCTTGCCCCCGACCTCGACATCACGGGTCGCCGTCCGGGCCATATGGGCCAGTGGGCTTTGCCAGCGGATCGTTTCCGACACCATCGGCAGAACGAGATCCGGGTTGGCGCGCAGTTTGGCGTACTGCTCCGGGTACTGATTGAGGGTCAGGACGCTGCTGGTGATGGTGTTCCGCGTCGTGTCGTTCCCGCCGACGATAAGGAGGACGACGTTGCCCTCGAACGCCTCCTTCGACATGTGCCGCGTGGCGGGATTGTGCGCCAGCATCGAGATCAGATCGAAACGGGGTTCGGCGTCGACCCGCTGATTCCAGAGGTCCCGGAAAGCGTCAAAGCACTCGAACGCCGCCGCCCCCTTCTGCTCCCAGGATTCCACCGGCCCGTGGCCCGGCGGGATCGTCAGCATGTCCGACCAATAGGTCAGCTTGCGGCGTTGCTCGAAGGGGAAGTCGAACAGGGTGGCCAGGGTCATGGCCGTCAGTTCCTTGGAGACAAGGTCGACCCAGTCGAATTCCTCGCCGATCGGCAGAGAGTCGAGGATCTGGCCCGCACGATCACGCACCTGGGAGGCCAACGCTTGCAGGTTGCCGGATCCCATCGTGGGGCTGACCGCCTTACGCACCGAGCTGTGCTCCGGCTCGTCCATGGTGATGAAGCCCAGATTGGCCTTGGGACGCTTCCCCATCACCCGATCGCGTTCCTCGATCTCCTCCAGGGCGGTGAGGATAATCCCCTCCGCGGAGGAGAAGGCCTCATGGTCGGTGTCGACCGCCATGATGTCGTTCCACTTGGTGATCGACCAGTAGGGTCCGTACTCGCTGTCGGGCGTGAAGTGGACCGGATCCTCGCGGCGCAAGCGCTCAAAAACGGGCCATATGGCGCCGCTGTAGAACCGATCCGCCCGGGCCGGGTTCAGGGCGTCGAGAGGCGTGGCCGTGGCTTCGGCGAGGGCGTCAGCGGCCGAGACCTTCAAGGCGATGTTCATCGTGTGGTTCCACTCCCTAAGCGCTCGAGCGGCGCCGTCGCTGTCGGTCCGCCAATGATCGGGCGGCTGGCGTCGATCCGACGGTTCGGTCTCAGTGCGACTGCCAATCCGGGCCGTCCTCCTGTCGCGGCGCCGCGTCAGGTTCGCCCCGAAGGTTGCCTCTCGTTCTATAAGATGTCAAAACAAAACCCACTCGTCAGTGGAGTCGTCGCTGCGTTCGGCGGCTCGAGAGCCTTCATGGCAGAGCTCCGATGAAAGGGTGACCCGGTGGGCCGGATCCTGACCGATGAGGCGATCGCCGACTTCAGGGCGCGCCTCTGCAAGGCAGCCGCGGCTCAGCTCGCGGAAGGTGGCCGGACCGCCGTCAGCATGCGCCAAGTGGCGGAAAGGCTGGGGGTGAGCGCGATGACCCCTTACCGCTACTTCGAAAGCAAACAGGCGATGATCAACGCCGTACGGGTGCGCGGGTTCGAGCGCCTGGCCAAGGCTCTCGAGGACGCAGGCTCCGCGGCCGGGCCCGAGGACGTCGGTCGGGCATTGTCCGAAGCCTACGTCGCATTCGCTTCCGACAACTCGGCCATCTACCGATTGATGTTCGAGCCCGGGTCGGCGGGCGAAGGCGCCGATCCCGACCTCGCCAAGGCCGTGGGCCAGGCCCGCGCCGCCCTGACTCGGGCGTTGCAGCGTTCAAGCCGAGGCCTTCGGCCGGCCTCGGATAAGCAGGTGGCCGGGGATCTCTTCTGGGCCACCCTGCACGGCCTTCTGGCGCTGGGGATGGCCGGCAAGCTTCGTGACTGCGAAGGCGTGCGGGCCCTCGCCGTTGCCGCGCTCTCCCGCGGGCTGGCGGACAGTCTGGAGGCGGCCTGACGGCCCCGCGCCGCGGGAGCGCTTCAACGTCGAACAGCCCGTGTTCATCAGCTGCGCCCGAAGAAGCCCCGGATTCGCGTCCCGACCTCGTCGATGCGACCTGCAGGCTTGCGAGCTTCATCCCTCAACGAGATGGACGGGCCCGCGGCGTTGCCTATTGGGGACGATTATAGAACTCAACGGGCACAAAGCTGGGTTCATTGGCGGAGCGGGCCGGGAGCCAAGCTGATCACGCCGCAGTCGTCCACACCGCACGCCAGGGTCAACGCCCTGAGCGCCCCGATGCTCAGCGTCGCCGGCGGCCGTGGTTTCAGTCGAACGCGTTCGGCAATCGGGTGGTCTTTCAGTACCGCCATGCTGGGCTCGTGGGAGACTGAGTGTCGCTGAGGGCGGCCCGTTGCAGCTATTGCGCGGCTTCCGCTCGCCCTCGCCCCCGTGGGGGCGCTACTGGCTCTCGGGCAGGGTGACCCGAAGCCCATCCAGGGCGGCGGTGACCTTGAGCTGGCAGGAGAGCCGGCTGTTGGACGCGGCGCCGTCTGCGAATTCGAGCATCTGCGCCTCCGTTGGCGACCGCTCGGGGAGAGCGTGCAGCCAGGCCGCATCCACGTAGACGTGACAGGTCGCGCAGGCGCAGGCGCCGCCACAGTCGGCGTCGATACCCGGGACGCTGTTCTTGACCGCGCCTTCCATGACGCTGAGTCCGAGAGGGACCTCGAGCGTGTGCGCCTCTCCGCTGTGCGCGATGTAGGTGATCTGCGGCATGGGAATGGTTCCTATAGGAAAAGCTGAGGAGAGGGCTCGAACCGTGCCCGAGGCGCGCCAGCCAGTGGGGCCGTCTCGAGACGATCCGGAAGAGCCAACCTGATGGGGGCGCGTGGTCTCTTGTCGAAAGGGACGCTCAATGGGCGCACGGCGTGCGTCGCCACCCTAGGCTGCAGGCTCCGTAGGGCGATAGTAACGCCCGGCGACCTGCCCCGACATTGTGGAGGCAAGGTACTGCTGGCGGGCGCTCTCCATCGCATCCCAGATTTCGGGCCGCGCCATGGAGGGGTTCGTGATCGCTTCTCCAGCGGTGAGTCCCGCAAGCGCGGCATCCACGAGCTGTTCGGGCGTGAGGAAGCTGGTCTCCGGGAAAATCGAGTCGCTCATGCCCTGGGACGAGAAGAACTCCGTCCGGATGGGCCCCGGCATCACCAGTTGGATCCGAATCCCGCCACCGGCGTACTCCAGCTGCAGGGAGCGCGTGAAGTTCGCCACGTACGCCTTGGAGCCGCTATAGGCCGCAGCGCCGGCCGACGGCGCGTGAGCGATGATCGACCCGATGTTCACGAGCACGCCGGCGTTCCGGTTGCGGAAGCCGGCGAGCGCGGCGATCGACAGGCGCGTCAGGGCCACAATGTTCAGGCGGATCAGCCGTTCCTGCTTGTCGGCGGTGCTTTGCGCCGTGGGGCCGAGCGACCCGGCGCCGGCGTTGTTGACCAGCATCTCGAGGGGCTCGTCCTCCAGCCGCGCTTCCAATCGCGCGAGGTGCTGCGGCTGCTCCAGATCCGCCGCCATGGTCTGGACGGATGCGCCGTAGCGGGACGAGAGGTCGGCCGCGAGCTGTTCAAGGCGCTCCTGCCGCCGCGCGACGAGGAGCAGCCGCCGACCGGCGGCGGCGAACCGGTCCGCGTACGCCGCTCCGATTCCGGAGGAAGCTCCCGTGACGACGGTCAGGCCGCCAGCTTCTGCATTGCTCATGAAAGGGTTTCCTGTCGCCGCTGGGGCGCTCGCCTCAGGCGTGGGTGCGAGGGGAGGGTCGGTTCTCCGCCATCCACCGTTGTTCGTCCTCGGTCCCCTGCCTGGGGGGGAAGTGGCCTTGGATGGACCAGTATTCGAAGGGCGTCTCGTCGATGTGGAATTCCCAATCGAGCCCACGATCCTTCACCCACGGGGCGATGACCTTGTTCGCGATGTCGACGAAGCGGACCGCCGCATCGGTCGACGGGAAGGCCCGGGCGATATGGTCGATCCAGATGCGGACGAAGTTTTTCCGCGCCTGGCCGCCGATGAAGAAGGAGTCCTCGCCGACCTCCTGGAAGACCACGCCGACATAGAACTTCGGCATGATCCGTCCGTAGATCCCGGTCACCGCGGCCGAGAAGGCCTGCTTCTCCTCGCGGGTGAAGGCGCCGACCGGATGATAGACTTTCCAGAGAGGCATGGTTCGGACCCGTTTTTCCAGGACGCCAAGAGCGACGGCCGCGGCGGAGACCGCAGGCGAGCGTAAGAGCGGCCTGGACCTCCCTCTGGTCAAGGCTCGACTTGCCAATGAGTGTCGAAAATTTACTTATCGCAGTTGAGATTTTCTGAGGCTGACTCCCTTTGCGCCAGAGGGCTGCGACGCTGGCCTCCCGGTTCCGAGATACATGGATGGTGCTGTTACAACATCCGATCAACCCGGCGCGCGGCTGAAGACCGCGCTGGCGTTCACGCCGCCGAACCCGAAGCTGTTGGTCATCGCATGGGTGAGGGCGTCGACGGGTCGGGCCTCCCGGACCAGGTCCAGCCCCGCCGCCGCGATGTCGGGCTGCGCCAGATTCAGGGTCGGCGGCAGCCGCCGGTCCCTCAGGCTCAGGACGGTGAAGGCCGCTTCCAGCGCGCCGGCCGCGCCCAGCAGATGCCCGGTCGCCGACTTTGTCGCGCCGACTGCAACCGGGGCGTCGCCGAACACCGCCCGGATGGCCTTGAGTTCGCAGGTGTCGCCCACGGGCGTGGAGGTCGCATGCGCGTTGAGGTAGCCCACGGCTGCGGGCGGCAGGCCCGCCTGGGCGAGGGCCAAGCGCATGGCGCGTTGCGCGCCTTCGCCGTCCGCCGGAGCGGCGGTAATGTGATGGGCGTCGGCGCTGGTCCCGTAGCCGACGAGTTCCGCCAGGGGCCGCGCGCCCCGGGCGGCGGCGTGGTCCGCGGCCTCGAGCACCATCATGGCTGCGCCCTCGGCGAGGACGAACCCCGCGCGGCTGGCGTCGAAGGGGCGTGACACCGTTTCGGGGCGCAGCTCGCAGCCTGTGGCCAGCGCCCGGGCCGCGCCGAACGCGCCGAACACCAGCGGGTGGAGGCAGGCTTCCGAGGCGCCGCAGATCGCTACGTCGGCTTCGTCGGCCCGGATCAGGCGGGCCGCATCGCCGATGGCCTGCAGACCGGCGGCGAACGCGCCTTCGGGCGCGCCGATGGGGCCCTTGAACCCGTGCCGGATCGTGATCCAGCTTGCGGCCATGCTGCCCAGGAAGGTGGGCATGGCGAAGGGTGACAGGCGCGAGCGTCCTTCGCCGTCCCCAGAGCGGGACGCCTCCACGATGGATTCCAGACCGCCGAGACTGGAGCCGACGACGGTGGCGACCCGGGGGGGATCGGCCAGGCCGCGGCCCGCATCTCCCGCGGCGCGAAGGGCTTCATCGGCCGCCACGAGCGCGAACTGAACGAAGCGGTCCATCTTGCGCCGGTCGCGCGCGGTGGCGGCCGTCTCAGGATCGAAGCCGCCCTGCGGGTCCTCCGCGACGCTCGGGACGGCACCGGCCGCAAGAGGGAGCAGCGTGTCTGCGGGCCAACCCGGCCGCGGAGGCATGCGGCGGATGCCCGACCGCCCCGCCAGGAGCCGGGACCAGGCCACTTCGGTTCCGCAGCCGAGTGGCGAGACGACGCCCAGGCCGGTGACCACAACGCGACGCATGACGACGGCTTCCGCTCAAGGCTGCCGACGGCGACGCGCGGATCCGGAGGCCAGAAGCACGCCTTCCGACCTCCGAAGGTCGTGCCCGGCGGGAAACGCCTTTTGAATGAGTTCGTTTTTGGGATCAAGCCCGGGCGCCGAAGGCCAGGAAGGGCCGACGGCTTCTAAGGGTGAACCAGACCGTCCAGCGTTCAGGCCTTGCCACTTTCTGAAAGTGAGTGCAAAAACAGCATTTACTGGGGTCGTGGCCGGTCAGGTCCTGCGACCTTCGTCATGCCCGCGAGCGGCACGAAAGGACGCAATCATGAGAACACGGATCACTGACCTCTTCGGCATCGAGCATCCCATCATCCAGGGGGGCATGCACTACGTCGGCTTCGCGGAGATGGCCGCGGCGGTGTCCGAGGCCGGCGGGCTCGGCCTCATCACCGCGCTGACCCAGGGGACGCCGGAGAACCTGGCGAAGGAGATCGCCCGCTGCCGGGACATGACCGACAAGCCCTTCGGCGTGAACCTGACCTTCCTGCCGGCCGTCACGCCCCCCGACTATCCGGGGTACGTCAAGGTGATCATCGAGAGCGGCGTCAAGGCGGTGGAGACCGCCGGCAACAATCCGCAGCAATGGCTTCCGGCGCTCAAGGACGCCGGGATCAAGGTGATCCACAAATGCACCTCGGTCCGCCACTCGCTCAAGGCGGAGGCGATCGGCTGCGACGCGGTGAGCGTCGACGGCTTCGAATGCGGCGGTCACCCCGGCGAAGACGACGTTCCCAACTTCATCCTGCTGCCGCGGGCGGCGGAGGCGCTGAAGATTCCGTTCGTGGCCTCGGGCGGGATGGCGGACGGCCGTTCCCTGGTCGCGGCCCTCAGCCTCGGCGCGGAAGGCATGAACATGGGCACCCGGTTCGTCGCCACGCAGGAGGCCCCGGTCCACCCTAACGTGAAGGCGGCTCTGGTGGCGGCGAGCGAGTTGGATACCCGGCTCGTGATGCGCCCCCTGCGCAACACCGAACGCGTTCTGAACAACGCGGGCGTGGAACGGCTCGTCGAGAAGGAGAAGGCCCTCGGCGCGGCGATCACCTTCAACGACATCGCCCCGGAAGTGGCGGGCGTCTATCCGAGGGTGATGCGGGACGGCGACATGGACGCGGGCGCCTGGAGCTGCGGCATGGTGGCCGGCCTCATCCACGACATTCCCACCGTGAAGGCCCTCATCGACCGGATCATGTCCGAGGCGGATGTGATCATCCGGCAGCGCCTGGCCGGGGCTCTGGACGGTAAGATCGAGGCGCTCGCCGCCCGGCGGCCCGAACCCGCTTTGGCCTGAGCGGCTCTGCACATCGCGAACACCCGTCGCCGGCAGGCGGCGGACCTTCGCATAACAGTTTCGGGCGCCGCGCGTTGAGCGGCAACCGAGCCCGACCGAGCCGCGCGCCCCGCGACCATCGCAGGGCGGTGCAAATCCGAAACCGCCATGACCGGGGCGGAATTCCGCCTGCGGCCGAAGGGAAGAGATGACCAAGCCTGCCAGCACGCCGCCGCGATGCTTCCAGCGCACGATCGCAGCCTGGATCGGTCCATCAGCCGGACGTGTGGCGGTGAGCGCGCCGCCGAGCAACCATAGCGTCACCTTCCGTGCGCGGTCCGTGGAACGGGGCGCCGTCGCCCTCGAGGCCGATCTTGAAGACGCCTGGCGGGCCGGCGTGCGCGAACTCGGCGCGGGGCCCCTCGGCGCGCTATTGGACGCCGCCTTCGAAGCGGCGGCCCAGACGGTGACCCGCGAGCCCCTCCACGCCCTGTCGCTCGAGGTCCGCGCGCCGGCGCCGTACCGGCTTCGCAGGGGGCCTGTGACCTTGCAGGCGTGGGTCGTCGAGGCGCAGGGCCCGAACTGGCTCCTGGAGGGACAGGTCTCCACCGGGGCTGGCGAGATCCTGGCGAGCGGCCGCGCGACCTTCGGACCCCCGCCGTTCGACGGGGCGGCGCGCTTGGAGGCGTCCGAGCGGCCGGGCGGCCGGTCCGATATCTGACCAGGCCCTCTCCCTGGGCAAAGGGGAGGCGACGCGGAGGCGGATCGTCGAGGCGGCCCTGCAGGAAGCGGCGCAGCGGGGCCTCGGGATGCTGAGTCTCGGCGACCTGGCCCAGCGGGCGGGGCTCTCCAAGAGCGGCGTGGCGAAGCATTTCCGGCGCAAAGGAAGCCTCGAGCTCGCCGTGGTGGAGGAGGCGACCCGCCGCTTCGCGGAGGTGGTCCGGTCCCCGGCCGATCGCCTTCAGTCAGGTCGACGGCGGCTCCAGCGCATCCTTGACGGCTGGCTGCGCTGGGAGGACGAGGTCTGGCGCCTGACCGGCTGTCCGCTGAGAGCGCTGAGCGCCGACCTCGACGACCGGCCCGGCCCGGCGCGCGAACAGCTTAAGGCGCGCCTCGCCGAGTTCCGGACGGCCGTTACGGCGGAGATTCGGCGGCTTCGCGACCCGCCGCTCACCGAGGACGAGGCGCGCACGGCCTTTTTTGAGCTGCGCAGCTACTTCCTCGGCTACTCGGAGGCGCGCCGCATGATGGCCGACGAGTCCGCGCAGAAGCATCTCGTCGCATCGCTCCAAGCGCTTCTCGACCGGGCCGCGGGGGCAGCGCTCGCCGCGCCAGGGCGGCCACGGCTCTGAGGCTTGCGTTCGAAGCGCCGCGACGACGCCCGTCGGCGAATCAATCAGAACTCACGCGGATTGGCCCCGGGCTCCGTTCCAAGGGTCGTCGCCGGAACAAGCGTTCGTCGGGCGGCGGACGCTGCGGCCGGGAACGCCGCCGAGGGTGGAAAACAGCAGCGGACGTGCTATATGGGTTCATATTCGGCATTCGCTCCCGGCATATTGGTCGGGGTGTTACCTATTGAAATGGAGATTGGCTGTGCAGTGGAGCGAGCTTGAGGATCAAGCATGTTCTGTGGCCCGCACCTTGTCGGTGATAGGCGACCGTTGGACGCTCATGATCCTGCGCGACTGCTTCCTGCGGGTCCGCCGCTTCGACGACTTTCAGGAGCGGCTCGGCATCGGGCGCCCCATCCTGTCTGACCGTCTGAACAAGCTGGTGGACGCCTTCGTGCTCACGAAGGTGGCCTATCAGAACAATCCGACGCGGTACGAGTATCGCCTGACGGCCAAGGGCCTCGACCTCTATCCGGTGATCATGTCGATCGTGCATTGGGGCGATGTGCACATGGCCGGCAAGAAGGGCCGGCCGGTGCTTCACCAGCATGTCAGGTGCAACTGCCAGTTCGATCCGGTGATGGTCTGCTCGGAATGTCACGAGGAGATTGATCCGAGGGAGGTTCGCACCGCGCCAGGACCGGGCGCCCGCCACCCGCAACACCTGCCCATTGACCTTGCCGAGGCGCTCCGCCGCGGGCCGAAGGAGAGGGCAGGGAGCGGCACCGAGGCCAGGCCGAAGGCCAAGGCGGGCGCCGGTGCGAAGCGGCCCGCGAAGGCGTCCGCAGGCGCGTGATCCCACCGACGCGCGACGCGGCGTGAGCGGCGCGCGGCCGTGGCGCATGCACCGGCCGGACCCGCTGGGCCGGCCTACGGGCGCCGCGCCCGCAGTCCTCGGTCCCGAGGACCGCCGCCTCGGCCTCCGTCCAGGCCGGATGGGCATCCAGAATGCGCCCGGCGTCGTCCACAGCGCTGCTCGGTCCAGCGACGCGGGTCTTGTCCCGGAGAAGCGCGAGGCGCGCGCGCGCCTTGACGGATACCAAAAAAGAACGCACTAAGGACGTGCTGGGAACCCGCCGTCCAGAGCGGACAGCTTTGCAAGAACATCGATGCGCGCCGCGAGGCTGCGCCGTCGTGCGCCCGGCGGGCGAAGGTGAGGAAACCATGGGCGAGACCCTGAACGCGACCGTCGACGTGGACAGCGGCTTCGCGCCCAAGGCCGTGGAGGTGAGCTACCGGGAAGACGGCTGCCTGATCCTGCGCTCGCCCATCGTTCTTACCGAGTGCCGGGCGCATCTGTGCGAATATCTGCGGGATTGGGCGGAGGAAGCGCCGGGGCGCACATACCTCGCCGAGCGCGACGCCTCCGGCGCGTGGCGGCACCTCACCTATGGGGAAGCCTGGCGCCGCGTTCGCGCGATCGCGCAATCGCTTCTGGACCGTGACCTCACGCAGGATCAGCCGATCGCCATCCTGACCGGCAATTCCATCGAGCACGCGCTCATCACCTTCGCCGGGATGGTGGCGGGCGTGCCCGTCGCGCCCATCTCGCCGGCCTATAGCCTGCATCCCGAAGGACTGACGCGGCTGGCGGGAATAGCCGAGATCCTCAAGCCCGCGATGGTCTTCGTGCAGACCACACGCGGCCTCGATCGGGTCAGGA
This sequence comes from Phenylobacterium sp. FG114, assembly GCF_057809855.1. NCBI lineage: Bacteria > Pseudomonadati > Pseudomonadota > Alphaproteobacteria > Caulobacterales > Caulobacteraceae > Phenylobacterium > Phenylobacterium sp. FG114. The sequence goes on from NZ_JBMDKU010000020.1 coordinate 51,508, forward strand.
CGCTGCCGGGCCTGTCGAATGCCGAGTGGGTAAGCGTCGAGCCGGAAGCCACCACCACGAGCTTTGCGACGCTGGAGAGGGGCGAGGCCACGGCCGTGGTCGACTCGAGGCTGGCGGGCGCCGGACCCGACGATGTGGCCAAGATCCTGTTCACCTCCGGCTCCACGGGGACGCCGAAGGGGGTGCCGCAGACGCAGCGAATGCTCTGCAGTGCGATCCGCAGCGCGAGCCTGCTCGTCACCGACCAGGAGCCGCCGGTCGTGGTGGACTGGATGCCCTGGCACCACACCATGGGGGGCAACAACACCCTTCACGGCATCCTGCGGAGCGGCGGCTCGCTGTACCTGGACGACGGGCGCCCCACGCCGGACCTGATCGGCCGGACGATCCGGAACCTGAAGGAGATCCCCGTCACCTTCGTCCAGAACGTACCGGCCGGGATCCAGATGCTCGTCGAAGCGATGGAGCAGGACGAAGCGCTGCGGGCGAGCTTCTTCCAGCGTATCCGCCGGCTGCTCTACGCCGGCGCGGCGCTGCCGCGGGACACCTGGGAGCGCCTTCAGGCGCTGTCGATCGCGACCCGGGGGCGCCCCGTGGCCGTGAACTCGGGCTACGGGGCGACAGAGACAGCCCCCGGCATCTGCAGCGCCCACTGGGCCTGTGAAGGCCGCGGCGAGATCGGCCTTCCTCATCCGGGCGTGGAGGTGAAGCTGGTGCCCACCGGCGACCGTTACGAGATCCGCGCCCGCGGCTCAAACGTCATGCGGGGGTATCTCGGCCGCCCGGATCTCAACGAGGCGGCCTTCGACGAGGAGGGCTTCTACAAGATTGGCGACGCGGTCACCTTTGTCGACCCTCTGGATCCGCGGGCGGGCCTTCGCTTCGCCGGCCGCCTCAGCGAGAACTTCAAGCTGTCGAACGGCTCCTGGGTCATCACCAGCGAGTTGCGGTCCGCGGTGATCGCCGCGGCGCCGGCCATCGCCGAGGCGGTCGTCGCCGGCCAGGACAAGAACGATGTCCGGCTGCTGGTTTGGGCGGCGCCGGCGCTCAAGGCGGACCTGGCGCTCAACGGTCTCAGCGGTGAGGGCCTGGAGGCTGCGATAAGCGGGCGCATCGCCGACGCGCTGCGGGCCTACAATGACCAGAACGCCGGGGCGACCCGGCGCGTCGGGGCGTTCGCCGTTCTCACGGCGCCGCCCTCGCTCGGCGCCGGCGAAGTCACGGACAAGGGCAATGTGAACCAGCGCGCGGTGCTGGCCTCCCAGGCCGACCTCGTCGCGGACCTCTACGCCGCCAGGCCATCCGACCGCGTCGTCGTGCTCTAGCGCGAGCCATGGGTTCCAGCGCCCAGCCGCGCTCGGCCGACCCACCTCACGGAGACCGAAATGACCGCAAGGACGCTCGAAGAGGCCGTGGCCCGGAATTTCGCCGCGCTGGACGCGATGTTGAAGGGGGACAGCGGCGGCTACGTGGCGCTGCTCTCCGATCGTGACGACGTGACCTGGGGCAACCCGTTCGGACCCTTTGCCCGCGGCCGCGAGAAGGTCGTGGCCACCTTGGCCAGCGCGGCGGCGCGCATGCCGGGGGGCCGAGCCACCGATGCCGATCACGTGGCCACCTACCTGGCCGACTGCCTCGCGGTCGTGGTCCAGGTGGAACACGGGGAAAGGGCCGGGGAGGCGGACGCCCCGACGCCGGTGGCCCTGCGGGTCACCAGCGTCTATCGGTTGGAAGACGAGGCCTGGAAGCTTGTCCACAGGCATGCGGATCCGATCACGACGCCGCGCTAGGCAAGTCCCCTGATCGCCGGGGTAGCAGATCTCGTCCGGCCGCCGGCCTCAGCCGCGCGAGCGTAGCCGCAGCATCGGGAAGTGCTCGTAATGGCCGGCGCCGTTCCTCACCACCGGATCCTGCGAGGTGTAGGCCGCGATGTCCGCATCATCGGCGATCTGATAGAGCGACACGCCGTAGCCCCCCGCCGGATCCGCCACCGGTCCGTGGGCCGCGATCACGCCCTGGTCGAGCAGGTCGTCCAGGTAGGCCGCGTGCTGCTGCATCCACGCGCGTTCCTCGGCGCTCATCGTCGCGAGGAAATCGTCGCGAGGCGGGATGTACTTGCAGAGGAAGTACTTCATGGCGGATCCCGTCGCGCCTAGGCGGGCTGGGCCGCCATGGCGGCGACGATCTCTTCCTCGACGTCGCGGAGCCTGTCCTTCCCGAAGAACAGCTCCTTGCCGACGAGGAACGAAGGGCTGCCGAAGACCCCTGCGTCCACCGCTGCCTGGGTGTTGGCCAGGAGCTTCGACTTGACCGGGTCGCTTTGCGCCAGGCGCAGGATCTCGTCCTTGGGCAGGCCGGCTTCCACCAGGGAGGCGGCATAGACCTCCGGATCGTCCATCTTGCGGCCGCGAACCCACATGTCGTCATAGACCTGGTTGACGAAGGCCTCGAACACGCCGGCCTCCTGAGCCGCCACCGCGCCCCGCATCAGCTGGAGCGTGTTGACCGGGAAGTGCGGATTGAAGCGGAAGTCGGAGAGCCCGTGCTTCCTGAGGAAGCGCTCCGTCTCGCGACGTTCGTACTCGGGCTTGTTCTTGATGTGCGCGAATGCGGTGGCCGGCGACTGGTTGCCGGTGAGCTTGAAGACGCCGCCCAGGAGGATCGGCACATAGGTGAACCTGGCCCCGGTGCGGGCCTGGATCTTCGGGAGCACGCGATGGCACATGTAAGCGTTCGGGCTGCCGAAATCGAAGAAGAACTCAACGTTCATCTCTTTCCTCTCGTCGAAGTGCGCGGCTGCCGAATGCAGTCGATCCTTGAGTGTGAAAATTGCACTGACAGAGGAGCGCCTTATGTTCAAGCCCCGAATTGGGGCAAGTTCGGGCCGCCCGGGTGAATTGTTCCGGTGCGTTCACCGCGCGTCGAGTTAGTGGAGCTTGAGGGGCTTCGCGGGCGCGCTCATGAACGCCCGAGCCAGATGGTCTGCGATCGCCGCCGGCGCGAGGCTGGACGCGGCGGGCTGCCGGGAGCCCGGAGGGTAGAACTCCGGCAACGGCGTCCGTAACAGGCGGGGCAGGCCCAGGAAGCCGAGATAGCCGTCCGAACCGACCGGCGCGGCGATGTCCAGCCGGACGGCGGCGCGCCCGAGCAGGCCGCGACCCGCCTCCAGGGCCGGCCCGAGCCCGCCCACGGCCCTGAGGAAGGCGCGATCCGCGGCCTCCGGCTCGGCCAGGCAGGCGAGGGCGTTTTCCACCATGCCCGCCTGCAGCGGTCCATGAGCGCCGCCTTGGCGCTGGAAGGCCTGCGCCTGTCCGATCAGCGCGGGGCGCAAGGCGGGAACCACACGCGGATCATCCAAGGCGATCGCGAGGAGGCCGAAGGTGGCGTCGAACACGCGCATGGGCTGGCTAGAAAGCGCGAGCGCGCGGAGGTACTTCTCGATGACGGCGTCGCCGAAAGCGGCTGCGCCTCGCGCGGCCACGGCGCCGAACCAGAGCGACCGCTCCTGCACGAGGGGCAGGCTCGGGGTCCAGTTGATCCATTCAAAGCTGTCGGCCATGTCGACGAGCCAGACGTGGGCATCCTTCGCGGTCGCGAGGAGACTGAAGTGGCTGTTGGCCATGGCGAGCCGCCAGTAGGTCTGCAACGCGTGCCGGCGCGCGGGCGACGAACCCCTATCGGCCTGAAGATCGCGCCGCATCTCGTGGAGGCTGGCGATGCAGCGCGCGCCGAAGCGGTAGGCGGTGCGCTCCAACAGCGGCGTCCAACGCAGGAGTTCGGCCATGTCGCGTCGGGTGGGGTCCGCGCCGGGTTGAAGGACCACCGCCAGCATGCCGTCGGCCCGGGCCCGCGCGCCGGATCGGTCGATGCCGGCCTGCAGCCGCGGCGATAGCGCCGGGTCGCGGTGAAGAGCTTCGAAGAGGTCGAAGCAGGCCGCCAGCGGCGGCGCTCGACGGACCAGGACCGCATCACCGCCCGCCTCGAGGCGGGCCCATGTCTCGGACGAGCCCATCCGGACATGGACGGGTTCGAGATCGCCCGCGCCGCACTGCGAGCGCAACCACCTCTGGAGCTCCGTATCGCTCTCGAGCGCGAGCGCCGCAGCAAGGTCGCTCGCCATCTGCGCGATGTCGGCGCCAAGGTCCTCCTGGGATCCCATTGCGCGTCCTGCGGTCCTAGGCCGTTTGCGGCCCACCTGCGGCTGGGGGCGGATCCAGACCCAAGCGACCCCGAATGGCCCGCCGGGAATGTTCCAGGCGCGCGTCGGACTGTTCCGGATCCGGCTCGGCTCGCGCCAACGCTAGCGCTCCGACCAGCTCGGCCAGGATGGAATGGGCCTCCTGCGCCGGAGCTTCGCGTCCGGCCCCTGACAGGTGGCGCTGGACCAGAGCCGTCAGTCCGGCGAGTCCGTCCGCGAAGTTTGAGCGCGCCCCGTCCGGGAGCCGCTCGGCCTCGCCGACCAGTAGCGGCACCGGGCAGGTTCGGGAGAGGCGGTCCCGATGCGCCCGGCTGAGGTAGAAGTCCACATAGGCCGTCAGGGTCTCGGTCGCATCCAGCTTCCGCGAGGGCGAGGGTGTCGCCGCGGCCTTCGGCGAGAACATTTCCTGGATCCCGGCGGCGATCAGCTCGTCCCGCGATCGGAAGTGCGCATAAAAGCCGCCGTGCGTGATCCCGGCCGCCGCGGTGACGGCCCCGATGGTGGTGCCGGTGACGCCATGTCTGCGGAGCGATTCCGCAGTCGCCCGTAGGAGGCGCTGGCGAGTCCTGTCCTTCCGCCCGGCGTCGTATCGCATCGCACCACCGCCTGACCGCTCCCAATGGGTCTAAAAATAGAACGGACGTGAGATCTTGCAACATGCGAATGACGGCAGGGTCGTGAGAGGAGACTTGTCCATGCTTTCGGGGCCGGGGCGGTTGCTGCGCTGGTCGACCCATGCAAATAAAGTATGATTTTGACACGGATTAGCGCCGACTTGGCGGTTTGCCGGGTCCACGCCAACGGGGAGGAGGAGATGGATCTCACCTTTAGCGCCGAGCGCGAGGCCTCGAAGCCGTTCGCCGAACTCGGCGCCCCGCGCGCCTTGTTCGCTCCGGGGGTGGGCGGCAACGGCCCCGACGACATCGCTGCCGTGTTCGGGGGCTACACCGCCCTGGGCTGGGCGTCTTGACCCGCGCGCTGCGCCGTCCCGGCCCGCGTCGCGGGCCGGGGGAGACCCCCGTCGGGCGGGAGGCGATCCTTCGCGCCGCGTCGGACGTGTTCGACCGGGTCGGCTTCCGGGCAGCGACGGTGCGGGCCATCGCGGCGGAGGCCGGCGTAACCTCAGCGGCCCTCTATCACCATTTTGATGGGCGGGAGGGCCTGGTGCTGGCCGCCTGCGAGCCGAAGATGAGTGCGCTGAAGATGGAGTTGGAAACCCTCGGGCGCGCCGAAGGCGGTCCGATGAACCACGCGCTGGCGATCCTCGAGACCACCATGGCATGGGCGCTGCAGAACCTCGACATCTATGAACTCCTCTTCGCCGGAACCGCGGCGCAGGGGATGGACAAGGTGTGGGCCCTGGGCCGCGATCTGGAGACCGATTGCCTGCGGGAACTCGAAGCTGCGCTCAGCGGAGCCTTCGAATCCTCCCAGCAGGATCGCTCACGCGTCGAAACGGGCGCGCGCGCCCTGTGGGCGGCGGCCCACGGCGTCCTGTGCCTGTGCCTGCGCTTGGGTTGCCCGAGACCCGTGGGCGCCCTGCTGGCCGCCGCGGTGGAGCCGGTCCTGAGGGAGATGATCTCCACGTGGGCCGATCCGGCCGTACCGGCGACGCCCGCCCGCAGCTTCGCGGTGCACTGACCCGGCCGCGAGCCCGCCGGCGCCTTCGCGACCTCGACGGCAAGATCCGAGTGGACCGCGGGGGGCGCCCCTGGGGCAGACATATGCCTGCGGGGGCGTGGCCAACGTCTTCGTCCTGCCGCCGATCGGCCCACCCCGCCGGACGCTGAGGGTGTTTCAGCGAAGCCACCTAGCGCCGCGACCGAACGGCGCCAGCGTCGCAAGATGCCTTGACGAGTGCCAAAAAAGAACGCACTACGGTTACCGTCTGGCCAGGGCTGTCGCCCCGGTTGGACGACCATCCGCCCAGCAACAGGATCCCAAATGTCCGGCTCATCCATCTCAGAGAAGCCCTCCCGGAACGCCACGGCCGTAGTCGTCGGAGCCGGCGACTTCATCGGCGGCGAAATCGCCAAGCGGTTCGCGGCCGAGGGCTACACCGTCTTCATCGGGCGGCGGCAGGCCGAGAAGCTCGAGCCGCTGAAGGCCGAGATCGAGGCGGCGGGCGGGCGCGTGGTGGCCAAGGGCCTCGACGCCCGTGACGAGGATCAGATGATCGCCTTCTACGAGGAGGCCGAGCGCACGGCGCCAATCGAGGTGTCGATCTTCAACATCGGCGCCAACGTCAACTTCCCGCTGGTCGAGACCACCTCGCGCGTCTTCCGCAAGGTCTGGGAGATGGCGTGCTACTCGGGGTTCCTCAGCGGCCGCGAAGCGGCCAAGCACATGCTCCCTCGCGGGGCCGGCTCGATCTTCTTCACTGGAGCGACGGCCGGCCTGCGCGGCGGGATCGGATACGCGGCCTTCGCCAGCGCCAAGTTCGGGCTGCGCGCTGTGGCCCAGTCTACCGCGCGGGAGCTTGGGCCGCAGGGGATCCACGTCGCCCACCTGGTCATCGATTCCGGCGTGGACACGGCCTGGGTGCGCGAGCGCATGCGCGAGGCCGCCGGGGACGGTCCCATGCCCGATCGCGTCCTGATGCGTCCGGCGGCGGTGGCCGAGGCCTACTGGGCTCTGCACCAGCAGCCCAGGGACGCCTGGACCTTCGAGCAGGAGATCCGGCCCGCGGGCGAACCCTGGTGAGCGCGCGCGCGTTGACCACCCTCTCGTCGCCCCTGCGAGGCGGTAGCTCCCGCCGCGTATTGACCCGGTGAGCCGCGGCGGTTTGCCATGTATCTGACGACGGATCGCATCCGGTGAGGGGAGAGGAGCCCGAGGTTCCGCTCACCCGCGCCGGGGTGGTCCTGGTGCTTGGCGGAGCACTCGCGTGCCTGAGCCAGAGCGGGTGGGTCCAGCCCGGCGGCGCGATGTCCGAGACCTTCCTTGTGGGCGGGGTGTTCCTGATCGCAGGCGGTGCCGTGGCGACCTTCCTCGTGCTGCATGCACACTGGAAGGACCGGCGTTAGCGAAGGCTTTGGCGCCATCTACAGCATGCGATCCCGGACGTCCGCATGCAGCAACATCCAACTCCGAGGCAGGTCGTTAAAAGCACAGGTGATCGCCTTCTAGGCGGTGCTACCCAAACTACGCCGACTTCCTCATTCTCGACGCCAACCCGCTCGATGACGATGCAACTACAAGCGCGTCCACACGATCTACCAGGGCGGGCGCAAGATCGACCGCGCCGCGTTGCCCGTGAAGCGGGTCGTGACCGACTATCCGAGGTTCGAACCGGCATGGCGCGGCGAGCTTGTTAGGTCATGGTGAGATTTGCTAGCGCCACCTGAACAGCGCTGAAAACGGCGGCGATTGCGCTCGCGATGCTGCTGGTATGGTTGCTGGTATTTCTCGCAAAATTGCAGCGTTTTCTCTCGGGAATGTGAGTCCTGCCGGGCCGACCAGCGAGCGGTTCAGCTATTCCCGAGGGTGCAACAAGGCGGGCCAGGGCCTCCTAGATCCAGTCGCCGGCACGCTGCGCGGGCCGCCAGATCAGGACAGTCGAACTCTCGATCGCCGCCGGCCTGCTTTACCTCGCCGATGCGGTGCGTGAGGAAGCATCAGGCGGCGTGGCGGATGGGAACAACGTTGGAAGTGCGCGACGGGAAGCACCATTTCGACCAGGCCTTCATGACGACCCGGCGCCGCGCCAGCCACCGATCCCTGAGGTAAGCGGCGCTTGTCTGGCCGCCGATCCGATGCGCGATGCAGGTCTCCATCAACTCGCGATCGAACGGCGCATGCGTTCCGTGCGGGATGGCTGAGCCCCAGCCCACCAGCGAAGTCCTGAAGCCGTGGGTGGTCACGGCGGGATTGATGCGTTTGACCGCCATCCACACAGCCTGGTGGCTGTAGGCCTCTCCGGTCTGCGGGCTCGGGAAGATGAGGGCCTTCGGGTTGGGTTTGCGGCATGGCCGAACTTGCCGCAACAGGCGCGCCATCGCGGGGCTGATGGGCACCTCATGGGCTTCACCCCGCTCATCGTCTTCCATCTTCATCCGGCTCGCCGGCACGGTCCAGATCCGGCGTTTCCAGTTGATCTCGCCCCAGATCGCGCGTGTCGCTTCCTTGTCGATGCGGACACCGGTGAGAATCGCCCACTCCACGATCCGCGCACTCACCAGAGGATCGGCTCGCAACTGCGCCATGAAGGCAGGCACGTCCTCGTAAGGCAGGGAGGGATGGTGCTTGGTGACGTGTTTGCGGCGTCGCCCCATCATGTCGGCGATCAGGCCGGGGTCGGCCGGGTTTGCAAACGGTTCGTCGGGGCGGATGTTGCGGTGACGGTGTTTCAGGACCCTGCCGACCCGCTGGCAAATGACGACCGCCTGAGTGGGCGTCGCATACCAGTAGGGCAGCAAGAGCGCCTTCACGTCGGTGGCTTTAATCTCATCGATGGGAAGCGCGCCAAACGACCCCGTGGTTTCCGTCATCTGACGCAGCCAGCCGCTGAGGCCCTTCGGCGGCGCCAGAGTCACAGCGTGGGTCGTCGCCCAATCCGCGAACGAAGGCGAATGAAGGCCGACCTTCGGCTCCTCCTCCTCGGGCGCCCCAGGCTTCTTGCCGTCCCGCAGGAGTAGCCGGTCCGCGTCACGAACAGCGCGTGCGTCCGCAAGGCTGGTCTCCTCCGGGTAAGCGCCCGGGATGGCGCGTTCGGCGCCTTTTCCTCGCCACTGAAACCGGTGAATGAAGTGGCGATGACCCCCGGCGGTGACCTCGAAGAACAATCCGCCGCCGATCGCGAGGCGACGAACCAAGACGCCCGTTGCATTCACATACGGCTTGAATCCGCGGACTTCCCTGTCCGTGACGGTGGCGTTCGTCATGGCTGCGTCCTACAACTCGCCCTACAACTTCGCCCACTACTAGGGGCTACCGAACGAAACACCTTGGAAGCCAGAAGTGCAATACGTCATTGAACTTGTTGGGAAAATGGAACGGGAAGAAATGGCCCGAAACAGGTTTTGAGTTTCTGGCGCAAAATAGCCGGCCTCGCAGCGCGCAAGGTCGATGAGGCGGAATGCGATGTCTGCCCGCCCGGGCTGCCGGGTGAAGATCCCGCGTTCTCGACGGCCGTGACGGCGCTGGGCGCGAAGCTCGCGAAGGCCGACGGCGAGGCGCAGGCGTCCGAGTACGACACCTTCCACATGGTCTTCCAGGCCGACCCCGGCAGCGAGGGCAATATCCGCCGGCTCTACCAGCTCGCCCGTCAGACGACGCGTGGGTTCGAGGGCTATGCTCGCCGCCTGAAGAAGCGCTACGGCGCCTGCCCGCAACTGCTGGAGGACGTGCTGGACGGCCTCTTCCACATTGCGGCGTCGGATGGCGTGGTGACCGCGGACGAGCTGGCCTACCTCGAGCGGGTGGCCGAGCTGTTCGGCCTGTCGCCGCTCACCTTCCGCCGGCTGAAGGCCACGCACCTGGGCGCCGCGAACGACGATCCGTATGTCATTCTCGGGCTTGCCCCCGACGCATCGGACGAGACGGTGCGTGCCGCCTGGCGCGAACAGCTCTCGCAATCGCACCCCGACCGCGCCCGCTCGCGCGGTCTTCCGCCCGAGTTCGTCGAGGTGGCCGAGGCCAAGGCGGCCAGCATCAACGCCGCCTATGCGCAGATCGTGCGCGAGCGCCGGGCGATGCGGCTGGAAGGTGCGGCATGACCGCCGTTCGTCGCGTTCCAGACGCTTCGGCGGTTGACGTCTGGAACCAGTGTGCTGACATGAACCTTTCACGGAACGCCCCGGGCGCCCCGCTGAGGAGCTGAAATGGTCAAGGACTTCGCCGCGCATGAGGGCTCCGCCCTTCGCAGCCTGGCCGCCGTCGGCGCCGCTCTCGCGACGACCGGAGCGGTCATTGTCGGCGCGGTCCTCGCGGTGTTCGCCGCCGCGACGGTGGCGGTGATCGCGGTGATGGGTTCGGCCCTACTGGCCTTTGCCGGGCTCGCCATGCGCGCTCGCCGCACGGTCCGCGCCCGTCGCGCCCCGGCGGTCGACGGCGTCATCGAAGCTCGCCACCTGGGCGGCCATCACTGGGTCGCCTACGGCTGGAACGAGCGGCGCTAATTCGTCCCTCCAGGCTCTGATCTGCCACGGCCGCGCACGTCGGCCTTGCCCGCGCCGCGCCGCGCCTCTACCGTCCATTCAAACATCTGTTGGGAGGACGGCATGACCATTGGCGTGATCGCGAAACTGCCTATTCAAGAAGGCAAGTCGGCGGAGTTCGAGGCCTTCTTCACCGAATTGGCCAAGCAGGTGCGCGCCAACGAGCCGGGCAACATCGCCTATCAGCTCACCAAGAGCCGGACCGAGCCCAACGTCTACAAGGTGCTGGAGCTCTACAAGGACCAGGACGCCCTGACCCATCACGGCGGCACCGACTATTTCAAGGCCGCCGGCCCGAAGTTCGCGGGCGTGCTCGCCGGCCGTCCCGAGATCGAATACCTCGACGGCGTGGGCTGACCGCCATGGACCTGGATTTCTCCCAAGAGGACCTGGATTTCGGCAAGGAGGTCCGCGCCTTCATCGCCGAGGCGTTCGACGACGACATGCGGGCCAAGCTCTCGCAGTCCAAGAACAACCACCTCGACAAGGAAGCCCAGGTCCGCTGGCTCAAGCGGCTGGGCGAGAAGGGCTGGATCGCGCCCGACTGGCCCGTCGAATATGGCGGCACCGGCTGGAGCCTGGGCAAGAAGTACGTCTTCGACATGGAGATGGCCCTGGCCGGCGCGCCCGCCACCTCGAACATGGGCCTGCGTATGTGCGCGCCCGTGGTGATGGCCTTCGGCACGCCCGAGCAGAAGGCGCAGCACCTGCCCAAGATCCTCGCCACCGACGTCTGGTGGTGCCAGGGCTATTCCGAGCCGGGCTCGGGCTCCGACCTGGCGTCGCTGGCGCTGAAGGCGGAGCGGGACGGGGACCACTACGTCCTGAACGGCTCGAAGACCTGGACCACGCTGGCCCAATGGGCCGACTGGATGTTCTGCCTCGTGCGGACCAGCCAGGAGGACATCCGCCAGAAGGGCATCTCGTTCCTGCTGATCGACATGAAGACGCCGGGCATTTCGATCCGCCCGATCGTCACGCTCGACGGCCCGCCCGAGGGCGAGCAGGAGATCAACGAGACGTTCTTCGACAACGTGCGGGTGCCGGTGGCGAACCGGATCGGCAAGGAAGGCGAGGGCTGGACCTACGCCAAGTACCTGCTGCAGTTCGAGCGCGGTAACGCCTACGCGCCGGGCCTGCAGAACCAGCTCCGCAAGGTGCGCAAGATCGCGGGCATCGAACGGTCGGACGGCGGCGGCTCGATGATGAGCGACCCGGACTTCCGCAAGAAGCTCTCCGAGGTCGAGATCAAGGTCGAGGCCTTGAACGCCACCGAGCTGCGCATCTTCGCCGGCCGCGCCAACGGCGACGCCATGGGCGCGGTCTCCTCGATGCTGAAGCTGGAAGGCAGCCAGATGCAGCAGGCGATCACCGAGCTCGCGCTCGAGGCCGCCGGCGTCTACGCCCAGCCCTTCGTGCAGGACACCTGGAGCCACCTGAAGGACCCCAGCGCCAACTACTTCCGCGCCGGCCAGGACTACTCCGCCACGGTCGCGCCGACCTACTTCAACTACCGCAAGACCTCGATCTACGCCGGCTCGAACGAGATCCAGCACAACATCATGGCGAAGATGGTATTAGGTCTGTAACAGGCCGTTTCACCGAACTTCGTTCTGTTTCAAGCTCCTGAAAACGTTGAATTTCACGTTTTCAGGAGCGTGCGCCATTGTGCGTTGATTTACTGAATTCCGCGACCTATTTGTGACCCCGGTCGCGGGCGGTCGGTGCTGCTCCCTGACTATTCTGAGTGGGTTTGCGGCATGGCGAAGACGCGACTTACGAATGCTTTCTGCAATGCGGTGAAAGCTTCAGAAACCGGACGGGTATCCTATAGCGATCCAGATGTCGCTGGCCTGGAGTTTCGTGTGTCGGGCGATGGCGGCAAGGCTTGGAGCTTCCGCTATCGAACGCGTCTCGGACGTCAGGGCCGCGTCACCCTCGGGCAGCATTCGAAGGCGTTCGGCCTCAAGGACGCACGCGACGCCGCACGCAAGCTGAAGGTTGCGGTCGCCGAGGGCCGTGACCCCGCCAACGAGCTTCGCGTTGCGAAGACCCAGGCCGCGACAGAGCACCTCAGGACGTTCGGCGACCTCGCCGATGAGTACTTCAAGGCGACAGAGCTCGGTCGCTACCGCCCGAAGCGCGCTTCAAGCCTGAAGCTCGAGAAGATGGTCTACCGCGTGCACATCGAGGGCGGTCTCTCGCGGATGCCGCTCGAAAGCGTCAGTCGCCGCCTTATTAGGGGGGCTCTCCACCGCATTCTCGACCGCGGTGTGACGAGCCAGGCTGTCAGGGCCCAGGCGATCATTCGGCAGATCCTTGCCTATGGCGTCAGCGAGGAGCGGCTCCAGTTCAATTGCATCTCCAGCCTGCCCGCAGTCGCGCCGACGAACGTGCGTCTTCGCGTCTACTCCGACACCGAACTGAAGCGCATCTGGGCGGGGGTCTTGGCCCCCGACGCCCTCACCGTGCCGAGCGCTCGAGCAAACACTCGACGCGATGGGTCGGTCGTCCAGGTCAGTCGTCCGATGCGGATCGCCATCCAGCTCGTCATGCTGCTCCTTCAACGGCGATGCGAGGTTCTGGGCATGGCGAAGGCTGAACTCGATCTGGAGCACGGTGTGTGGACCATTCCGCCGGAGCGCATGAAGCAGAAGAGGACGCATATCGTCCCCCTGTCGCCGTGGGCGGTGGAACTGGTCAGGGAAGCGATCAGTCTCTCGGTCGACCGCGGTTCGCCGTTCGTGTTCCCCGGGAAGAATGACGCGACAAAGCCCATGCGTGGGCCGTCCATGAACTGCGCCCTCAACACAATCCTCTGGGCCCTGGGTATCGAAGACGGGACCATCCACGACCTGAGACGGACGGGCTCGACAATGATGACAAGCGAGCGCTTAGGCATCTCGCCGTTCATACGCAGCAAGGTGCTCGGCCACTACGACGCGGGTGGCGGCGCGCAGGTCTCCATGAACCGCTACGACGCGAACACCTACCTGAGCGAGAAGCGCGCAGCGCTGAGGGCCTGGCAGACCCTTTTTGCACGCATCGTGGGAGAAGATCGGGAGAGCGTCGGGGCGCCTCGCTTCGATGTGCCCCCGAGCTTCAGTTCGAACCTTCCCTTCGGTGCGGCCAGCGCATCTCCGGGAAGCGGTGCGAGAGCCAATGTCTTTGCCGGACTGGGCGGGGCGACGAGCGGATGGTAGCTCGCCGCGGGCCACGGAGAGCGATGCCCCATGAACAGCGTTGGGCGAGCGGAGGCATTGTCTTCGGCCAGGAAGTTGGTGAGAACCCTGGATAGTTCGCCTGACCCATTGAGGCAGGCGCGAGCCGCGGTCGCCCTCCTGATGAAGGAGACGGGGTGGCGGTCGAACGAGAAGCGCCGAATTCTAGCCCTTGCGAATTGGCTTGCGGGCCGGCCATCGCCAACAGTCTTGAAGCTTCAGTGTCAGCAATTGCTGCGCTCGCTGCTGGACTGACTGCAGGATGGAGGCCGCCAGCCGGATGACCCTCCGCCAGCATAGACGATCACCGACCTCCGCCTGGTCGGTCACCTCGACGGCAACACCTTCACGCCCGCAAGCAGACCTTCTCAAGGTCGCAGAGGGGTGGAAAGGGGACGCAGCGCGGACCCCTTCTGCACAGCTTCAGAGTATCGTTCGCTAATGCACGTCAGATCGATACTCGGGCTGATCACCATCGCGGTCGCGGGATGTACTGCGCGGTCAGCCGATCTGGCCTCACATGCTCTTGGGCTAGAAGCGATGCCTGCGTCAGTGCGCGACGTGCACTGCAAGAGCTGGGGCGCAACAGACGTGCTGACCACCTGTTCCTTCACGCTCAAACCCCAAGAATTTCCGCGGCTGCTCGTGGGCCTCCGATGGACGGCTGCACCGGCAACAGGCGGTAGCTACAGCTACGGCTCGGGTCCACGCGTTGGAGCGGAGTTCCCGGTCGCGGTCGAGTATGTGTCTACACCCCGAAGAGCGCCGCATGGCGGCTCCGTGAGGCTGGTGACGAACGCGGCGCGCACCCGAGCGCAAGTCGACCTCTACATTGAGTAGGAAGGCCCACTAAGGTCGACTTCGGACCATGGCTGGCCACCGACGAGCGGTCGTTCAAGGCGTCACGCCTCAGCGATCGTCCCGAACGTTAGCGCGAGGCCCGGCTAGGCGATCCTGGGGCTCCATCCCGATGGTAGGGGACATGCTGTCACGCCGCGGACCGAGTGATCTCGATCATGACTGGCATCTCAGTCCCGCCGGAGTTCGTAGCCTCGGCCTCCCAAACGTGCACTGCACGCCAGTCGGCCCCGCCCTTGTGCCATCCCGTCACCTCCCCGCCATTAATGTGCTGGCGAAAGTCCGGCTTGCCCAAGGGGCTGCCCAAAACGGGGGTGCGCTGGAAGCTTCCGGTTAGTGGTGCTTCGGACTTCTGGCGCCGGTACACCCGGCAATAGGACGTTCCGCCCAATCGCCCAGTTGCGATGATCATGTTCCCGTCTGGCGACAACGCGACGTCGGACCAAGCCACCATGTCGTTGCCGACAACCTGAGCCGGGATTTGGTCGCGGGAGAGGATAGGCCAGTTCAGCTTGCGAATGGTCTCGGCAATCTCGCCGTGAGACGTTGGCGTAATGCAGACGGCTTGCGCTGCATCCTCGGCCGCAGCGAAGGCTACCGGGCCACGGGGGCGATGGGGGCCGCAGCTTGCCAGGGCGGCGAGGAGGAGACACAGCGCGAGTGGACGTACCATAGGCTTCTCCAGCGCAGCCGCACGGGAAGGTTGCACCATGCCTTGTATGACACTGGCGATCAATGTCCTCGGGTGCGCGAACGGTCTTCGGCCTCCCGCCCGCTTCAGGACGTCCGACCTTCGGACCCGAGAGCGGACGTTCAGAACGTCAGCAACGGGTGGCCGACGTTGACCTGCAACGCTGCCGGGACGACGCTCCAAGGATGACCGCCCCCCAAATCGACACGACCTGGATGAGGAGGCACTGGCCTCTCTTGGTCGCGCGTTGGGCCGTATTTTCGCTGGTCCTGTGCGGGATCGCCTTGGCGACCGGCGCCGATCTTGGTGCTTCTGCCGTCCTAGGCGTGGTCGGCGGAGGCGTGCTCAATGCCGCTTGGTGCTTGGTCGCCTAGAGTTCCCAAAGGGTGGATTGCGAAAGTTGCGGGGCTTATCATTCCGTCAGGGGCTTGGGGGCGGATATATGACTTCAACGATCCAGCGAGCACTTGATTTCCAGGGCCGCTCCTCGCGCCGCGAGGTGTGGATTTTCCATATGATGGTGGTCTTCGCGGGGGTGCTGCTCGCGATAGGCAACAGCGTCGCCCTGGAGATCATCAACGCCGATGCCGTTAACTACGTCTTCGTGGCGCTCTTCATCTTGCTAATGGCTTTGTCGGCCTTTCCTTACGCCTCTCTTTTCGCGCGTCGGATGCATGACTTGGGATACAGCGGCTGGTGGGCCTTGATCCTTCTTGTCCCCCTGGTTGGGGGACTAGTCTTGCTCGCGCTCTTCTTGATGCCTGGAAATCCGGATTTGAACCGGTTTGGCGCCCCGCCCAACGCTGGGTTTGGCCTATCCTAGGTCTGCAACGGGCCGCGCCCGCTTACGAAACCACCGCCACCTAGCTGACCTTCGCCGTTCTCTCCGACCCGGGCGCCAGGA
Source organism: Phenylobacterium sp. FG114 (assembly GCF_057809855.1). Taxonomy (NCBI): domain Bacteria; kingdom Pseudomonadati; phylum Pseudomonadota; class Alphaproteobacteria; order Caulobacterales; family Caulobacteraceae; genus Phenylobacterium; species Phenylobacterium sp. FG114. The sequence continues at coordinate 67,538 of NZ_JBMDKU010000020.1, forward strand.
ACGATTGTGAGGAGTGGGAAGGGGAAGTTTCACACGCTAGGGTCCCGTCATGGATAGGCAGGACCCGCATTTCCGCGCGGTCGTGAGGGCGAAGTGGTTCGCGGCAGCCTTCGCACTGTTCTGCGTCGGCTTTGCTGCTCTCGCTCACGCGAACCTCTTGGGCCAGCGTCAGCAAGACGCCCCGGCGTTGGTCCGTATGGCGTTAGCCGGGTCAGGCATGTTCGTCCTCGCGTGGTTCGCGATCTGGTTTGTGACGCGCAAGGTCCGCTAAGGGTCGCGACCCGTCTCCGCGCTGCTGCCGCATAGCGGACAGTCACCGCCCGTCCGTTCAGCGGACCTCCTCGTCGTCGCGATGTGGTAGGCGGACGTCAGTCCGCGTCGTCGTCGACACCAAAGCCGTACGATTCGAGTTCAAACCCAGTGAACGTGCCGCCCTTGTCGCTGAACTCCTCCAAGGACCGCCGCAGGGTGTCGACGGCTAGGCACAACGCTTGAAGCGGGTCTCCGCCAACAACGTCGTCCACGAAGAGGAAGCTCGGCATAACGAGCCGGAGGGGACAAAGCCAAGTCGCGGCTTCGTCGTCGGAGGGGAAGGGAGCGCCGAGTTCCACCTCGATGGTGAAGGCCTCGCCCTCATTGGTGTGCGCATCGATCGAATGCCTGACCATGGCGGGATTGTCGGCCCACGTCGTGAAAGGCCCGCTAAGGGTCGCGAACCGTCACTGTGCCGCTGCCGCAGAGCAGACGTTGCTCGTCCGCCCCGCAGCGGACCCTGGCGGCGTCACGACAGGGTGGCCAGCGGATATTGCCACTGCCTAGGGCAGCCAGCCGGGACGCGTTCGTTCTTCGGCGGTCGATGCGCGGAGACCGAGCGCAACGTCCCACGCTTGGTAGCCGGAGACGACCTTGCCTCTGCCGCAGTTCGCCGCGCGGATGACGAAGTACGGCGGGTCGAGCCAACTTGCGGCATCGCGAACGCCGATCAGCACCTTCAGGGTTCCACGATGCTCGGTCATGGAGGCCTTCTCCAAATCCCAGCTCGCGAAATTCTCGCCAAGCGCAGCCTGTGCGGTTGGACGTACGACCCGGCTCCGGAAGTCCGTCTCATCGATCCGACATTTGGCAGCGGCAACGGCCAAGGGAACGGTTGCGATGGCGCCAGCCATTAGCGACAGGAAAGTCACACGCGCCATGTCCATCGCCGAAGTCTGACCTCCGGGCCCAGGGTCCGCAATTGATGCTGTGGACGGCTCTCCACCACCCGCGGGAGCATAGCTCC
>NZ_JBMDKU010000021.1:0-48497 GCF_057809855.1 Phenylobacterium sp. FG114
GGCACGACCGACTCCAACAACTACGCCGTCGACACCGCTCGCCCGACCGCGGCGATCGCCGTGGCCGACACCGCCCTGGCGGCGGGCGAGACTTCGGGGGTGACCATCACCTTCTCCGAGGCGGTCACCGGCTTCACCAACGCCGACCTGACCATCGCCAATGGAACCCTCAGCGCCGTCTCCTCGGCCGATGGCGGGATCACCTGGACCGCGACCCTCACCCCTACCGCGGACATCACCGACACCACCAACGTCATCACCCTCGCCAACACAGGCGTCGCCGACGCCGCCGGCAACGCCGGAACCGGCACGACCGACTCCAACAACTACGCCGTCGACACCACGGTGCCGCCGCCGCCACCACCGCCGCCCCCGCCGCCCCCGCCGCAACCCGGAACGCCCACAGAGGCGGCCGATGTCATCACGATCGCGGATACCGGAGGCAGTATCTCTGCGGGCGGAGGCGATGATCAGGTGACCGGCGGCCTTTCCAATGACTTTGTTCAAGGCAACGTCGGAGCCGACACCCTTTCGGGCGGCGCGGGTTCAGACATCGTTCTGGGTGGCAAGGGTAATGATCTCGTTCAGGGCAATGTCGGATCGGACACGATCTATGGTGACCTCGGCGATGACGTCGTGCGAGGCGGCAAGGATGGCGATCTGGTCCAGGGTAATGCGGGCGCTGACCTAGTGTTTGGTGACCTCGGGAACGATAGTGTCCGCGGTGGCCAAGGCGACGACCAAGCGTTTGGGGGGGACGGGGACGACTTCATCTCCGGCGACCTCGGGAACGACACGGTGTCGGGGGGGGACGGAGCCGACCTGTTCCACACTTTCGGCGCGGCCGGGCTGGACCTTGTCATCGACTTCGACGCGGCGGAAGGCGATCGCGTGCATCTGGATCCGGGCGCGGAATACTCGGTGGCCCAGGTGGGTGGCGACACGGTCCTCACCCTGACCGGCGGCGGCCAGATGGTGCTGCAAGGCGTGCAGTTCTCAGCCTTGACCGACGGTTGGATTGTGGGCGCCTAGTTGGCGCTTCGCAGCGTCCAGTTCCCGTTCTTCCGGGCTCGGCCTGTGGGGCGGTTCGCGATCTCACTCCGGACCTAGCCAACTCGGCCGTGGCGACCGAGAGCCACGCTTCTTGGAAGCTTGGATGTTCCGCGTATGGTCGTGGTCCTCGCGCCCTCGTAGTTCGGGGCTGCGACAAACGCTGTGGCGCGAGGCCGAACACTCTTAGAATCTACACCTCAAAGAGCTGTTGCGCCGAGGTGTCCGTGAGCTTCATCCAAGGAACAGATCGCGGCCAGGTCAGCCTGCTCCCGGCCTGTGTAGACGACTATGTCGCGCCCGATGCGCTCGTGCGTGTCGTAGATGCGTTCGTCGCTAGCCTGGACCTCACTGAGCTCGGATTCGGCCGCACGGTCGCGGCGGCCACGGGCCGCCCCGGATATTTTCCTGACGACATGCTCCGGCTCTACATCTGGGGCTATCTCAACCAGGTCCGCTCATCGCGCCATCTGGAACGGGCCTGCGTTCGGGACCTTTATCGGCGCCGATCAAGCGAGGAGCGATGAACACGGAACACTTCCGGCCAACGCAGTTCGTCTACGACGACGAAAGCGACACCATCCGATGTCCAGCTGGTGAGACCCTTAGGTCGTGTTGACGAAGTGGATTCCCAAATCATCTGATCGCTGATTCAAGGCTGCTCTTTGCGGAGGGCGGTCTTGGTTCGCGGCTTGATGTCGGATGAGGAGTGGGGGTTCTTCGCGCCGTTCGTGATCGAGGCTGGTCCGCGGCGCGGTCGGCGTCCGAGGGATCATCGCCTGGTGCTGGACGGGGTGTTCTGGATCGCGCGGACGGGCTCGCCCTGGCGTGACCTGCACGACCATTTCGGCAAGTGGAGCTCGGTCTACCGGCAGTTCCGACGTTGGACGTTGTCGGGCGTGTGGGACGTCCTGCTGGCGGCTCTCAACGAGAGCGGCGAGGGCCAGGACAGCGTCCAGATGATCGACTCGACCATCGTGCGCGCCCACCAGCATGCCGCCGGCGCCCAAAAAAAGCGGGCGCTCAGGGCGAAGGTCTTGGCCGCTCGCGCGGTGGCTTCTCGACCAAGATCCATCTGAGGACCAACGGCCTGGGCCTGCCGGTCGCAGTGGTCCTCACCGGCGGCGAGGTCTCCGACGTCAAGGGCTACGCCCCGGTCATGGCCGAGCCTGGACCCGAGCCCAAGGTCCTGCTCGGTGACAAGGGCTACGACGCCGACGCCATCCTGGCCGACCTGGAGGAGCGCGGGATCGCCGCCGTCATCCCGCCCAAACGCAATCGCAAGCTCCAGCCCGTCATCGACGGCCACCTCTACGCCCTGCGAAATCTCGTCGAGCGGTGCTTCTCAAAGCTCAAGCACAGCCGCAGACTGGCCACCCGATACGACAAGACCGCCGACAGCTACATCGGCTTCATCCTCGTCGCCTCCGCCCGACTTTGGGTCAGGCACTTCGTCAACAGAACCTAGTCCGTCCGGCAAGCACACGCGCAACCGCGCGATCAGATATCGGACTTCCGCGTGCAAGGATTGTCAGCTGAAGAGCCGATGCACGCCGGGCGCCCAGCGGACCATCCATCGGCTCATAGATCAAGGCGCGCTGGATAGGATGGAAAGGCGCATCTACGCTGATCCGGGCCTGATGCGGATCAGGCGATGCACCGTTGAGCACCCCCTCGGCACCATCAAACGAATGTCCGGCGGGGGCAGATTCCTCACTCGCGGGCTCCGGAAAGTGAAGGCCGAAGCGGCGCTATCGGTCCTCGCGTTCAATATCATCCATGCGGTGGGCACGAGAGGATGATCAGCAGAGGCTGACGGGTTCGGCAGGTCTCAAACAAGCGCAGCGAACGGGTGGGCGAAGCGAGTTTCTGCACAGCCTGGGGGTGTCCCCGCTGACCTGATGTCCACAGGCATCGCGGGTCGCAACGCTGTGCGACCGTTCGCGGAGCGCCAGCGCGGCTGGCGCGAGCCTGGCGCAGGAGAGGATCGGTGGATCAGCAAGTCATCTTTGTCGGATTGGACGTGCACAAGGCGACGATCGCCGTGGCAGTAGCGCCGGACGGCCGGTCGAACGAGGTCAGGTTCCAGGGCTCCGTGCCGCATCGGCCGGGCGCCATGGCGGACCTGGGGAAGCGGATGCAGAGCAAGCATCCCGGCGCTCGGCTGACGTTCTGTTACGAGGCGGGCTCGTGCGGCTACGGCTTGGCGCGCGAGCTGACCGACGCCGGCTACGAATGCCTGGTGATCGCGCCGTCGCTGATCCCGTCGCGGCCCGGCGACCACATCAAGACCGACAAGCGCGACGCCACCATGCTGGCGAAGATGCATCGCGCCGGCGAACTGACCACGGTCTGGGTGCCGGACGCGAGCCACGAGGCGGTTCGTGACCTTGTCCGCGCCCGGGAGGCGGCCATGTACTGGCGGAACAGGGCCCGCCAGGCGCTCTCCAGCTTCCTGCTGCGGCAAGGCTATCGCTATGGCGGCCGCAGCGCCTGGGCGGCGTCCTACTGGCGCTGTGAAGCTCGAGCATCCTGCTCAGCAGATCACGATGCAGGAGTACATCCTGGCGATCCAGGAAGCCGACGCGCGGCACGATCGGCTCGTGAAGCAGATCGAAGGGATCATCCCGAGCTGGTCGATGGCGCCGCTGGTGATCGCCCTGCAGGCTATGCGCGGCGTCGCGATGATCACGGCCGCCACCATCGTCGCCGAGATCGGCGATCTCGCCCGCTTCACCACGCCGCGCAAGCTGATGGCCTACCTCGGCCTCGTCCCCGCCGAGCACTCGAGCGGCGCGAAGATCCGCCGGCGCGGCATCACCAAGGCGGGGAATCCCCGGGCCCGCCGCTTGCTTGTCGAGAGCGCGTGGACCTACGCCAAGCCTCCTCGCATCGGTCAGGAGATCCAGCGCCGGCAGGAGGGCGTCGAGCTGGAGATCGTGAGGATCGCGTGGAAGGCGCAGCTGCGACTGCACGATCGCTATCGCCGGCTGGCGGCGACGGGCAAGCCCAAGAACGTGGTGATCACCGCCATCGCGCGCGAGCTGGTCGGCTTCATCTGGGCCATCGGCCAGCGCGTCGCCGCTCCAGCAGCGGGCTGATCCGGGCGAGCCCAGACCAGCGCTTCACATCTCGTCCATACGCAGTATCGGGGGCGGGGCCGGTAAGGAGATCTCTCGACCCCTTCGTGTGGCCGGTCATCGAACCGACGCCCGCCCGCTGACAGAGCAAGCTCCGAGACGAACACCGCGGTCCTGCGGTAGCCAACCCGCGCATGAGTGTCTGATCTACCGTCGTCTTGAGCCCCGCCTCCGACCCTGCGCATGGACTTCAACGACAGCGCTCGGCCCATCCGCCGGGCGCTTCATCGTGCCCTCCAGCTTGACAAATGGACATGAGAGAGGGGGTAGACGGAGACGCGGCACGCGGCTTCGGCTCAGGGGGAGACTTCCCCCACCTAAGCCGTGGCCACCGGCAACTCGTCCACAGCGCCTGCCTCTCACGCCGGTAAATGCACCCGCGCCTAAGTTATCCTATCGGAAATTAATCAATAATATCAATATGTTATTCGTTGTGAGCGAGCACCAAACTAAGACGGGCGCGCAGCTCTGACGCGCGTGTTTAGTCCTTCTCAAACGTCGTCGTGCCGTCGAATTCACCCGGGCTCGAGAGTAACGTGCGCCAGTTCATGCACCGCGCGCAGACGTTGGCGCACGTCGGCGGCTGAGGCGCCCCCAGTGAAGCTGACAATAGCCGCGTGGGCGCCAGGCCCGATGCGCCAAACATGCAAATCCGTGATCTTGGCGTCCCCGAGCCCTTCAACCTCCTGCCGCACTTCGCTCTCCAGGTGAGGATCAGAAGTGTCGAGCAGCACGGCGGCCGTGTCGCGCATCAGGTTCCAGGCCCAGACTGAGATCACGATCGCGCCGACGATGCCCATCACAGGGTCGAGCCAAACCCAGCCCAGATACCGCCCGGCGACCAACGCCGCGATCGCCAGCACCGAGGTCAGCGCGTCGGCAAGGACGTGCACGAAGGCGGCGCGGAGATTGTTGTCGTGATGCGCATGCGCCCGATCAGAGGAGTGGCCGTGGTGATCACCCTGGTCGGGATGCTCGTGAACATGAGCGTGGCCATGATGATGATCGTGCCCCCCGACAGGAGAAAGGCGCTCGCGACGTTCACGGCGAGGCCCACCACGGCCACGAGCGTGGCCTCGCCGAAGCTGACGGGCTGCGGGTTGAGAAGGCGAACGACGGATTCGACACCGATCGCGAGCGCGATCATGGCGAGCACAAGCGCAGAGGCGAAGCCGGCCAAATCGCCGACCTTGCCTGTACCAAAGCTGAAGCGTCGGTTTCGCGCGTGTCGGCGAGCGTAGGCGTAAGCCGCCGCCGCGACCGCCAGAGCGCCCGCGTGGGTCGCCATGTGGAAGCCGTCGGCGAGCAGGGCCATCGAGTTGAAGACACTGCCGGCGATGATCTCGCCAACCATCATCACGGCGGTTAGGGCCACGACCCACAGCGTGCGTCGGGCATTTTCATCGTGCCGTTCGCCGAGGAAGACGTGGTCGTGGGACAAGGCCTCGTCCGAGGCTGACAGATTCAAGGCGGCTCTTCCTATTTTGCGTATCGGCGCACGACTGCGATCAGTTCTTCGGCGCCGGAGGCTCGATCCGCATCCGTTAGGTCGGGCCGGGCCACGTGTTCGCGGACTTGGTCCTCGATCAGCTCGTCCATCAGCCCGTTGACCGCCCCGCGCACGCCGGCAGCCTGATGCAGGATCGTCGAACAGCCCGCTTCGTCAGCGATGGCCCTCTCGATCGCGGCGACTTGGCCCGCGATGCGCCGGACTCGGGCCAAGAGCTGCTCTTTGTTGTTCGTCGTATGGGCCATAGGATACCCCCGTACCCCTTATGGCGTGAGACGCCCAGCCCTGACTTGTCCTGCGCGCGCAATATGCGCCCTTCACGGCCCAACCGCTGGCAAGGACGGGGCGAGTCGCCCTTCGGTGAGAGGAGGCGCCTCGCCTTTCAAGTGGGGAACCCTCGTTCAAGCCCAGTACAGGCGCGGCAGCTAGTTTGAGGGGTCGGCGCGCCGAGATGCGTAGACGTTCACAGACACCTTGTCGGGAGACCCCCTATGAAGACTTGCCTTTTCGGACTTGCCGCCCTTGCGGGAGCAACCGCCCTCGTCGTTTCCAGCCCGGCTTGGGCGCATGCCCATCTCGTGAGTTCCAATCCGGCGACCAACGCCGCCGTGGCGGTGGCGCCGAAGGTCATCACCCTGACCTTCAACGAAAAGCTTGTGCCGGCCTTCTCCAAGCTCGAGCTCACCATGCCGGAACATGGCGGCATGAAGGTGCCGGTGAAGACGACCGTCTCCAAGGACGGCAAGAGCATCACCGGCACGCCCCAGAGCGCGCTGACGAAGGGCGCCTACAAGATCGTGTGGTCCGCGGCGTCGGCCGACGGCCACAAGATGAACGGCGAAGTGACCTTCAAGGTCGGCTGACGTGCTCGAGCTGGCGGTCATCGCCCTCAGGCTGATGCAGTATGCGGGAGCGATGGTCCTCATGGGATCATCGCTCTTCTTTCTCTATGCGCTCCCCTCCAAGGGTCCCGGCTCGGCCGCGGAGGCGCCCTGGACCCGCAGGCTCCTGGCGAGCGGGAGCGCGCTGCTGGCGCTCGCGACGCTGCTCTGGATCGCCGCCCAGGCCAGCGTGCTGGCTGGATCGATGGCGGAGGGGCTCAAACCCGAGGCGCTCGGCGCCGTGATGACGAGCATGGACCTCGGCAAGGCGGGCGTCCTTAGGGCGGGCGTCGCCCTCCTGGCCACGATCCTCGCCGTGATGCTGAGGCCAGCGCAAGCCAGCTGGATCGTCGCGGCCGCGCTCGGAACTGTCGCGACCGCGACCTTCGCCTGGATGGGTCATGGCGCAGCGACGGAGGGACCAGGCGGCGTCATCCACCTTGTCTCCGACATCCTTCACAGCTGGGCAGGTGCCATCTGGGTCGGCGCGCTCGCGGCCTTCGCACTGATCCTGCGCACCCGCAGCCCCACGCCGGCAGGGGTGGTCGCCCTGCACCGGGCGCTGCAGGGCTTTTCGGGGATCGGCACGCTACTGGTGGCGGTCCTAGTAGCGACCGGACTCGCCAACAGCTGGTTCTTGGTCGGGGTGGACCGGATCGACGGCCTCTGGACCACCCCTTATGGGCGGCTCTTGAGCCTCAAACTCCTCTTGTTCGTGGGCATGCTCGGCCTGGCGGCCGCGAACCGCTTCCGGCTGACGCCCGCACTGGCTCTGGCCTTGGACGAACCATCGCGGCATGGCGCGGCGCTTGCGGATCTCCGCCGCAGTGTCGCGCTGGAGACCGCCGCCGCTCTCGGGGTCGTCGCGCTAGTGGCCTGGTTCGGCACGCTCGCGCCGCCGGCGGCGATGTGAATCCCATGGCGCGCCCGCAGGACACAGCATCGCGAAACCAAGTGACAACGGTCGCTGTAGCGCTAGGCTCCCGGGCGATGCGCTTCCTGCTCGCCCTTCTGGCCGTGATTGGCCTCCTTGCCAGCCCGGTGTCCGCCACGGCGGCCCAGGCGACCTGCCAGGGACATGGCGACGCGATGATGAGCATGCCGATGGCCGACATGCCGGGGATGGATCACGCCAACGGCGAGGCCGACCCTTGCTGCGATCCCGCCCAGGACGCGCCCCCCTCGAAACATGACGGGATGAGCTGCCTTCTCGCGTGCATCGCCATGTGCGGCGTGACGGCGGCCCTCCCCAGCACGCCGCCCGTCAGCCTTCTTAAGGCTGATCACTTCGCGCCCGCGCCCGGGCGGATGGCGTCCTTGACGCCCCACGACCCCGGACGCCTCGAACGACCTCCCAGACCGATCACCTGAACCCGGCGCTGCTCGCCTGCGGGCGGCGCCTTGTGTCCAGAACCCGGCCGGACTCCGTCCGGCCATGATGATCGATCCCAATCGGGAGTGTTCCCATGACCTATCGTATTCCTCTGACCGCAGCGGCGCTGGCCCTCGGTCTCGCCGCGACCGCGAGCGCCGCCTCCGCCCAGCCTTACGGCAAGGGCGGAAACTACAGCATGGCGCCAGCCGCTCGGCCGCCCGCGGCCCAAGCCGCATCCATGCCCGACTGCGACTGTCCGATGATGAAGGGCGATCAGGCCATGCGAGAGAAGTGCATGACCATGATGCATGATCATGCCCCCCCGACGCCCAAGAGCGGCTCCGCCGGCTGACCGTGATCGCCCCCGCGCCCCGATCCCCTTGGGTGCGCTAAGCGAGGGCGCCGGCGGTCGGCTTGCCCGGCCGTCGGCGCTTCCGCGTCATCCCTTGTTCTCTCAAGAGGAGTCCCTCATGCGGCCTTTTTGGCTGATGCTGGGCGCGGCGGCGGATTCCCCTGCGCCTCCGGTTCGGGCTCACCGGTCCAGCGTGTCGACTCGCGCTCGTACTCGAAGCTAATCTCCATGGCTTGGCGCTCCACCTTCTCGGCCTGCTCGCGATAAAAGGCCGAGTCCGTGCGGCCGGCAGATGGGAAGGTCCAATCGGACATTTCAAATCGTCTCCTCGGCCGCGAGCCGCCGGTACAAAGTCGCTCGCCCGCAACCGATCAACTTGGCCGCGGCCGGAACCGTCATCGCGCCACCTCGCAGTAGCGGCCCATAGTGCGCCCAATGCTCGTCCGTAATCGCGGGCGGTCGGCCGAACCGCACTCCCCTCGCCTGCGCGGCGACTCGGCCCGCCCCCGTGCGCTGAAGGATCAAGCTGCGCTCGAACTCCGCGATGCCCGCGAACACGGTCAGGATCATTTTGCCGGCCGGAGACGTCGTGTCAGCCCACGGCTCCCCTAGCGAACGCAACCCTGCCCCAAGCTCGGCGATCTCCTCGGCGATCCCCAGCAGGTCGCGGGTGGACCTGGCCAGCCGGTCGAGCCGCGCCACCACGACCACGTCCCCGTCGCGCAGCTGCTCGAACATCCGATCGAGCTCAACTCGCCCGCGGGTGGCTCCGGAGACCTTCTCCTCGAAAAGCCGCTTACAGCCGGCCTCCTTAAGGGCGGCGCGCTGAAGCGCGAGATCCTGATCGTCAGTCGAGACGCGGGCATAGCCGATGAACATGCCCGACCGTCCCGAATGTTCTCTCAAAAGTCAATCATTTTGAGACTGATTTTCGGGACGTCGCCACTCCTTGTCTTAGCAGCGCCACGTTTGCCGTCCCGAAACTTAGGAGTTTCGGGAACGATCTAGCAGTCCCTAGTGCCGATGCGTCCTGTCTTGTATCGCTCGCCTGGCGTGCTTAGCTGAAGTGGGCGAGGGCGATCCCCCTACACAGCCTTCGCCAGTTCCAGCCCCGACCGCCACGCGGTCGGGGCATTGAATCCACCGATATTGCGCTTTGACGTGTACAAGCGCCACTCTCTGAGCATGTGCGGCCGTTTCGACACCTCTCATCTGACCTGGGCGGAAATCCACGACCAGCTCGCGGCCTTTGCGAAGGTCACGACGCCGCCTGTCAATCTCGAAGCTAACATCGACGTCCGCCCGACCACGCCGCAGCTCACTGCGCGTCTCGACGGCGAAGGCTGGATCCTTGAAAAGATGGGGTGGGGCCTCGTGCCGTTCTGGCGCGGTGGAAAGCCCCTGAAGGACAGCGCCAAGGGCGCCGGCGACGGATTCAAGCTGACCACCTTCAACTGCAAGACCGAGAACTTCGACCCCGGCGCCAAACGGTCCTCCACCTTCGCGGAGGCCTTCGCCAAGCGTAGGTGCATCGTGCCGGCGAACGCCTGGTACGAGTGGACGGGCCCGGAGGGCGGCAAGACGAAGCATCGCTTCGCTCGCGCCGACGGCCGCCCGATCTGGTTCGCCGGACTTTGGGACCGCTGCCCGACGTCCGACGCCGGCGACGTCGTTAGCTTCACGATTTTGACCGGCCCGTCGGCTGGATGGCTGGATGGCTGGATGGCTGGGCGACTACCACACCCGCGCGCCTGTCATCCTCGAGCCCGACGAATGGGCGAACTGGCTCACGCCGGACCGCGACGTCGACGCGCTGTTCTCGAGCGTTCGGTCGGAGCGTTTTCGAGTGGCGGCCTGACGGCCATCCTTTCTGAGCGAGGGCCCGTGCCTCGCTGCGCTGCGGCCGCTCCGCCTCCCTTGCGGGGCTCACCTGCTCATTGGCGCGGGCCTAGTCCTTTGCAGGGCTTGGCCTACAAAGGCTGGCGAGACTAGCGCCAGAGCGGCGCGGACTGGGCGTGGGCCCCGGCATGCAGCGCCGCCGCGCGATCTTGCGCCGACCGATAATGGCCCTTCGAGAATTCCGGCCAGTCTAGAGCCCAGCCGGCGCCCACCATCACTTCCGCGATATCCCGATTCCACGGGTCCACGCACCGCGCGACGAGGCGGTCATAGGAGGGCGGCCCGGCCTGGCGGCAAGTGAGGCGGTGATTCCCAATGACCTGGGCGAGGTAGCGGGCGGCGATCGGACCGTTGGGCGTGGTGGCCTCAGGCGCGTCGATCCCCCAGAGCCGGATTTTCTCGCGGCCGATCCAAAAAGTGTCCCCGTCGACGATGCGGGTGGTGGGCCCGACCACAGGTTGGAGTCGCGGGAGCGGCGGCGGCGAGCTGCGAAACCCGGCCGTCACCCGCGGCCCGGCGAGGGCCAGAGCGACCGCGCCGAAAACGACGAAGAGACCCGTGTTGAGGCTGAGCCGCGGACGCCAAAATCGTAGGAACCGCATCATCCCTACGAAAACCCCGGGTTCGGCGCCGATGCAGCCGCCCGCCGGTTCCTGGGATTCTCTGCCGAAAACGCGAGGCTTTTCCCGAAAAGCCCCTTCCGAGGCTGGCGGCCGCGCAGACCGTTGTCCGGTTCGATGGTCATCGCATCCTGCGACTTTAAAGAATAAGTTGTCGGGCGGAGCCCGACGCCGAATGGGGGATGCCGGGTGGGAGGGCGCGTAAGCGCCCGGGGCGTAGCCGCGAAGCGGCGAAGCGAGCCGGCGGGGGCGAAGCCCCCAAGAGGCGGCGTCTTGGCCTTCGTTTCGGACGCCGCTGCGTTAGAAGAGATTCTGTTAGATAATGAAGTTAAGGCGTTAAGGGCTGTGGATAAGCTCGCTAACGATTGGAACTTCACAGGTTTTTGGCCCGGCCGGTTCCTTAAACCCCGTGAGTCGGTTCCTGTTACCACGAATGGCGGTTCCGAAAACCCCGTGAGTCGGGGTTCCCGATACCCCGAGACGAGCGGTTCCCAAAACCCCGAGGGGAGAGGTTCCTGATACCCCGAGGCTTGGCCGGCGCCCAGCGGATGGTCCGCGGTTCCTAAAACCCCGACAGGCGATGGCGATTGAAAGCCCCGACCCGGTTCCTGAAACCCCGATAGAGCTTCCGCCACGCAAGACCGTCCGTTTTGGCCACTTATCCGCCAGGGGACTCGCCGAATCGGATCGAATCGATCCTTACTTAGAGACTCAAGCATCGCCCGCGGTTCCTAAAACCCCGACAAACGTAGTCAGGCGCGTACGACGGGGCGCCAGCGGTTCCTGTTACCCCGACACCTCAACTCGGCATGATCGCGCGCTTGTCGCCGCACGCGCCGGCGAAGTCGGCCGGGGCGAAGCCCTGCTCGATCCACGCCGACCAGGCGCCGTCGAACTCGCGGGGATCGCGGGCGGCGTCAATCCAGGCCGCGCGGCCGTCCTCCCGATGACGCTGGCCAGCGTCCGCCGAGCGGCGCTCCTTGGTTTCCTCGTTCAGGAAGGCCCTGTCGATGAAGAGGACCGCGGCGCTGCCATCCTGCGTCCGGGCGTCCTTCATAGCGTAGCGGGGCAATTGATCGGCCTTGCACATTTCCCGGACCCGGAAGGCGAACTTCTTGGCGGGGGACTCGCTGCCGGTCTTGGCGTGCAGCGTGGAGATTTTGCAGACCCAGCCTTTGGGCTGGCTGCCGGCGTGCTTGCGCGCAACCCGGTAGATCGCCCGCTCGATCCCGCCCGTGAGCAGGAAATATTCGCGGTCCAGCGTCAGCACGTGGCCGACCATGATGCCCTCCAATAGCCAGTCGGGCACGCGCAGCGTCAGGGTCTTTAGCTGTTCGGGATCGTCCGGCCCGTCACCCTCACCCTCGATGTCGCCGAGATAGTGGAAGGCGGTGTACTTGCGCTTCCCGGCGCGGATATTGGTCTCCACTTCCGTGGTCCGCAGCCGCCGGATTGCCTTCATGAGCTCGGTATAGTCCTGTCCGCCCGTGCTGCGGGCGATGCCGCGCAGCAACTCATAGGGCGTGGTGTGGATCACCGGGCGCAATTCATTCTTGCCCGCGTCCTTCTGGGCCATGATCCGCGAGATGCACCAGATGAGGATATCGGCGTCCCAAATGGTCGCCATGCCGTGCGTAGGGTTGGCGTTGACGCGGATCCACAGTTTGCCGTCGGGGCTCTCATAGTGGATCGGCTTGTTGCGCTTGCGTTTGGAGATCGAGAAGAACGGTCGCTCCATCATCTCGGCGCTGTCCTTGGGCGCGTAGTCGACCAAGTCCGAGATGAAGAAATCCCTGATCGGATGCGGGTCTGTTCGGGCGCTCATCGCTCACCTAGCGGCGACTTCCCCGCCTCCTTCAGAACATGGTCTAGGCCCTCGCCGACCAACGCCTGGACAGTGACACCCCGCTCGGCGGCCAGGAGCTTCACCGCGCGCGCGAGATCCCGCGAGAAGTAGCCGGCGATCATCGCCTTTCCGGAGCGGGCCCGGGCGGGCGGCGCTTCGGCCCCGGCGTGGCGCAGGCGGGCCGCCTCAGGGGCGCGGCTCATAAGACCTCTCCGGTAAGCATTCGGGTGGACGTGTGGACACCTCCACACGCGCACCATGCCGGGTGATTCCGAGTCCGTCGAGGGCCTTGTTGCAGGAAAGGTGAGGGTCCCTCGTTTCATGGCAAATGACACTTTCTAGAAATACGTACGGCTACGCTTGCACGAGAAAGCCGCGCGCCGCAGGGTTGAGTCGGGCTTTCCGCCCGCTCCCCCCAAAATAGCAGTTGCCTAGCGAATCGTCTCGGGGTTACTGTCGTATTTGTAGGAAAATACGACATTTTCCGCAACAGTAGCTAGTTTGGGACGCGCGGCACACGCTGCGCGATGTGCGATGGCGTTCGCGTCACGATTGCAGTTCAGTAGGACCGTTACGCGTTCCAGGCCCTTGCGGGACAAGGCTTTTCGGCCTGTGTTCGAACAAGCGGTGTCGCCTCGCGCGGGTGGGGCCTGCTGATGGTGCTGGAGTTCGCCGCCGCCCTGGCCCTCGCCCAGCAGTGCGCGCCCACCGTCGCGCCGGAAACCTTGCTGAGCGTCGTCCAGGTCGAAAGCAGCTTCAACCCGCTCGCCATAAACGTGAACGGCGCGGCCGATCCGCCGCCGGCCCGGACGCGGGAAGAGGCGATCCGCACGGCGGAGGTCCTGATCCGTCAGGGCCGCAGCGTCGATCTCGGGCTCGGCCAGATCAACAGCAGGAATCTGAGCTGGCTCGGCATGAGCGTGGCCGATGCCTTCGACGCCTGCCGCAACCTGGCGGGCGCGGCGCGCGTCCTGGAGGGGAACTACGTCAGCGCCGCGCGGATCGCGCCACAGCAGCAGGCGCTCCGCATGGCCTTTTCGGCCTACAACACCGGCGATCACCGCCGCGGGTTCGCCAACGGCTATGTGGCCAAGATCGAAGCCGCCGCTGGCCAGCTCGTGACCGCTCTGGGTGGCGCCTACCCCGCAAGGCCGGTCGATCCGGCCCTCGCGCAGCTGGCGCAGGAAGTTGCAACTGAAAACCTGGCCAGCACAAACCTGGCCAGTGCTGCGCCCCCCCAACCCCAGACGCCCAGTTGGGACGTCTTCGGACGCGCCGGCGCCTCCAAAGTCATTGTGTTCGGAAGGTGAGCAGTTTGATCGCCTTCTCCCAAGTCAAACGTGACCACGGCCGCTTCGGCGACGTATGCTGGACCCCTTGTGAGTTTGGGGAGTGGCGTATGCCCGAGGGCACGATCCGGGAACGAATGCTGACGAGCCTGCGGCCCAAGAGCGGCAGGATTGTCGGCGTCCGGATCGTTGAGGCGGCCGACAGTGCATGGACCATGCACGTCACGTTGAGCTGGAAGAGCGGAGAGCATCTGGTCTCCGTCTACGGCTCTTCAAAACCGAAGCGGTACAAACACTTGTCTGCTGCGGTCGCCCACTGTCGGGACGCGTACCACTACTACGGCCCGATAATTCTCGAAACTGAGAAGCAGGAGCCTCCCCCTCATGATGAGCTCACAAGCCATCACTAGACCGACGACGGGCGCGCGCATCACCACCGCGCAGCGGGTCGGCGCAGTCGCGTTTGCAGTCATCGTCCTCACCCTCGGCCTGGTCGAGCCGGCGGCCGCCCAGAACGTCGAAGGGCTGCTGCAGAACGTCCTCGACATCCTGACCGGCAACACGGCCCGACTCCTGGCGGTAATCGCCGTGGTGATCCTGGGCATCATGGCCATGTTCGGCCTCTTCGACTTCCGACGCATGGCGATCGTTGTCATCGGCATCGTCGTGGTGTTCGGCGCGGCGGAGATCGTGAACCTCCTGACCGGAGGCGGGGCCTAGCAGCCCCCTCGGCTCGCCTGGCGGCTCCCGGGGGGGCGGCCGCTTAGGTGGGCGGAGTCGATCATCATGGATGACGACGAACGGATCACCGAGGACACGCTGTTTCTGGCCTGCACGAGGCCGGCCATGGTGCTGGGCGTCCCCGTAGAAGCGATGGGGATGAACGTCATCGTCACGGGCTTCGTGTACCTGGTGGGGCACAGCCTGCTCTATCTGAGCCTGGGCGTGGCTCTGCACTTCATCTTCCGCGCCATCGTCAAGCACGACCACAACGCCTTCCGCGTCCTCTTCATGTGGTTCGAGACGAAGGGCCGGGCCCGGAACCGCAGCTGGTGGGGCGGAAGCTCTCACACGCCGCTGAAGGTTCTACGGCGCTACAGCAACAAGGATCTTGTCGATGGCTAAGGCTGCGGCCCAGCGCACCGCGCCGCCGGCGCGTGCGTCTTCCATGGTCCTCAGGCGAGAGACCGAGCCGCGGGCGAACCTGCCCTATGCGCGGCACGTCTCCGACTACGTCGTGGCGCTCGACAGCCGGGCCTTGATGATCTGCTTCAAGCTGGACGGGGCCTCGTTCGAGACCGCGGACGTGCGCGACCTCAACGACTGGCACGCCAAGCTCAATAATGCCTGGCGCAACATCGCCGATGAGCGGCTGGCCATCTGGACTCACATCGTCCGCCGCGCGGAGCGGGAATATCCGGACGGCAAGTTTCGCTCGGAATTCGCTCGCCGCCTCGATGCGGAATACCGCAAGCGCGTCACAGGCACGCGCCTCTTCACCAATGACCTCTATGTGACGCTCGTCATGCACCCGGGCCGTGACCCTGGCGAGCGCGCCGCAGCCTTCTTCAGCCGCCTCAAGGCCCGCAGCAAAGCCGGCCTCGAAGTGGACGAGGAGTCCATCCGGGCTTTGGAGGACAAGGGCCGCGACCTCCTGCAGTACCTCTCCCGCTACGGCGTGCGGCCGCTCGGCCTCTATGAACACAACGGCTTGTCGTTCTCCGAGCCCATGGAGCTGCTGCACCTAGTGCTCACGGGGCGCACGCAGCGCATCCCCCTCGTGCGGGGCCACCTCGGCCACGCGCTCTACACTTGCCGGGTGATCTTCGGCCGCGAAGCCCTGGAGATCCGGGAGCCGGGCGAGGAGAAATTCGCCGGCATCTTCGGCATCAAGGAATATCCCGCCACCACCCGCCCGGGCCTATGGGACGGCCTCCTGCGGGCGAAATACCCCTTCGTGGCCACGCAGTCGTTCGCCTTCCTCTCCAAGGCCTCCGCTCGCTCCATCATGGAGCGCAAGCAGAACCAGCTCATCAAGGCCAACGACCGTGCCTCCTCCCAGGTCGACGGCCTTGACGAGGCGATCGACGACCTGGTGAGCAATCGCTTTGTGATGGGCGAGCACCAGTTCTCCATGCTGGTCTACGGCGCCTCCACAAAGGAGCTGGCCGACAACATGTCGGCGGCGCGCGCCACCCTCGCCGATTCAGGGCTCGTGGTGGCGCGGGAGGACTTGGCGCTGGAGGCGGCCTTCTGGTCGCAGTTCCCAGGTAACTTCGGAAAGCGAAGCCGGCCGGCAGCGATCAACTCCCGCAATTTCGCGGCGCTATCGCCCTTCCACACCTATCCGTCGGGGCGGCCGCACGGGAACCATTGGGGGCCGGCCGTGGCCCTGCTGCGCACCTCGGCCATGTCGCCGTTCTACTTCAACTTCCACTCGGGCGACCTCGGCCACACCTTCATCTGCGGCCCCTCCGGCTCGGGGAAGACGGTCGTTCAGAACTTCATGCTGGCGCAGCTGGAGAAGTTCGGCGCCCAGCAAGTCTTCATCGACAAAGACCGTGGGGCGGAAATCTTCGTGCGCGCCTCGGGCGGCACGTACCTGACCCTGAAGAACGGGGAGCCGACTGGCTTCGCCCCCTTCAAGGCTCTGGAATATACGCCCGGGAACCTCGTGTTCCTTGCCCAGCTGGTCCGCAAGCTGGTGACACCGCCCGACCGCCAACTTTCAGTGCAAGAGGAGCGACTGATCTCCGACGGAATCGCGGCCCTGCAGCCGATGGCGCCGCATCAGCGCTCCTTGATGGCGCTCCGCCAGCTGCTCGGCCAGCGGGACGCCGAAGGCATTGGCGCCCGTCTGGAGAAGTGGACCCGCGCCGGAGCGCTCGGCTGGGTCCTCGACAACGACACCGACCAGGTGTCGCTCGAGGACCGGCTGCTCGGCTTCGATATGACCGACTTCCTGGACAACCCGGAAGTTCGCACGCCGATCATGATGTACCTCTTCCACCGGCTCGAAGGCCTGGTGGACGGCCGCCGCCTCGTCGTCGACATCGACGAGTTCTGGAAGGCCCTTGGCGACGACAGCTTCCGCGGCCTCGCCCAGGACGGGCTGAAAACCTACCGGAAGAAGAACGCCTTCATGGTGTTCGGCACGCAGAGCCCCGCCGACGTTCTGCGCTCCGAGATCTCACACACGATCTTGGAGCAATGCCCCACCAAGATCTTCTTGCCGAACCCCTACGGCCAGGCCCGCGACTATGTCGATGGCTTCGGCCTCACCCGCGAAGAATTCCGGCTGATCCGCGAGGAGCTGTCGCCGGAGTCGCGGATGTTCCTGGTGAAGCAAGGGCACAATTCCGTGGTCGTGGAGCTGAACCTCAACGGCCTCGATGACGAATTGGCGGTTCTGTCCGGCCGGGCGGAGACCGTCGAGCTGCTGGACCGCATCCGGGCCCAGCATGGCGATGACCCGGCCGTTTGGGGGCCTGTCTTCCACCAAGAGCGACGGAGAAACCTATGAGAACCCGACTCCTCGGGGCGGCTGCGGCCGGCCTCATGTTCGCGGCCGCGGCGCCGGCGAACGCACAGATGACCGTGACCGATCCCGGCGCTTACGCGCACATGCTCAATCAGTTGAAGGGCGCGGCCGACCAGATTCGCGAGTTACAAACTCAGGTCCAGCAAGGCACCGATATGATCCGTCAGGGTCAGGAGCTTTATGACGGCTTCAACAAACTCACCAACGTCAACAGCCTCGCCGGCGTCCTAAATACCCCGGCGCTGCGACGCTATCTCCCCGCCGAGGTCCAGGACACGTCACGCCTGCTGAACGGAACACTATCGAACCTCGGATCCATCGGCACGCGGGCGACGTCCATCCGCGACGCGAACCGCCTATTTACGCCCGTTACCAGCGGCCTCTCCACCGCTGAACAGTTTTATCAAGACTCCCTAATCAAGTCCGGCGACAGGGCCGCGCGCGACGTTGCCCTCGGGGAAAGTGCCTACAAAACGGCCGGGGAGCGGCAAGCCGGTCTGGATGAGCTCCGCCTGGCGCTGAACAATGCCAAGAGTGCCAAAGAGGTCATGGACCTCCAGGCGCGGATATCTGCTGAACAGGCCCTCATCAGTAACGACCAGATGCAGCTTCAGGGTCTTGCCATGATGCAGGAAGCCGAGCGGCGACTTGCGGAGCAACGCGACCGCGAAGCTCGGGCAGCAATGAACCGACAGACGATGGATGACTACCGGTCGGGGTTCCAATGAGGAGCCCTCTCCTGCCGCTGTCTCTCGCCCTCAGCCTGGCGCTCGGCGCGTGCCAGCCGGAACCTCGTTCAGCGTCCTATTTCGAAGAGCATACGGACGAACGCGCGGAAGTCGTGGCCGATTGCCGCCATGGCTCTCACCGAGGCGAGGAGTGCAAGAACGCGCAGTTCGCGAACGAGAAGGCCGCTCGCGCCAAGACGATGCAAGACTACAGGAGTGGCTTCTAGCCCGTAAGCACCATGCCAGCATCCATCTTTCAGCCGTCTTATGACTACGTCGACGCGCGGCTGATGGCTGTTCTAAACGACGGCCTCAGCAACGTGATCTCTCAAGTCTCGGGACCGCTGCGTTTGGCGCTGATCGTCTACATCGTCCTCTGGGCATATTCTGTGATGGCCGGCCGCATCACAGAGCCCATCATGGATGGCGTCCTGAGACTGGTGAAGCTGTGCTTCATCTATGCGGTAGCGACAACGGTCGCCTACAACACTTACGTCACCGGCCCACTCTTCAACGATCTTCCCAACTGGCTGGCTCAAGCGATCAGCGGAAGCGCGGCACCAAGCGTCGGCGGCGCTTTCGACAGCTTTTTCAATCGAGGCGGTTATCTCGCAACGAAGATCTTCAACAGCGCGACCCTCACCGATCCGGGCCCATACGTAACCGGCGCAGTCGTTTGGGTGGTGACTGCACTTACCGCCGCGCTCGGCTTTGGGATCGTGATGCTGGCCAAGGTGGCCTTGGCTGTGCTGGTCGCACTCGGGCCGATTTTCATAGCTTGCCTGGTCTTCGACGCCTCAAGGCAGTTTTTCTACGGATGGCTGAAGCAGGGCGTGAACTATCTCGTTCTCTTCGCGCTGATCATCACCGTAATTCAAATCATCCTCTCCCTTGTGGAAGGGCAGTGGGGGAACATCGACGGTCAAGCCGATCCGAACGCGGCCGGGCTTCTGTTCATCGCGCTCTGCGCCCTCGGCGCGATCTTCTTCCTTCAAACCCCCAACATAGCGGCCGGCATCGCCGGCGGGGCCGCTGCCGGCATCGGCGATTTTGCCAACGCAGCGCGCGGAGCTGTCGGCGGCCAGCGGCCGAATGGAGTTCCAGCTAGTGGTGCCGGGCCCCGTGGCGGCGGCGGCTCCGTCCGCCCGAACCGATCGCCCACCGCCAGCGCCAACGGTCATCCCCGCCGATGACCCCTTCCCTTCGCCCTTCAGGAGACCGCCACGTGTTGCGTACTCTGACCTTGACGGCCTGCGCGTTCGCTCTGGTCGCCTGCTCTACGACCAGCGGCGCCAAGCCCAAATCCTGCAACGGCTCAAACCGCCGGCCAGTCAACATCTATGGATCGATCCTGCCAGGCTCGCCGGTGCCGGGCGTCACCGCTCCTGTTCCCCCTCCCCCCGCGCCAGGCCCAAACGGAAAACCGGCTAAGTCGTCCTTTGCGACGCCGCCCAGGCCCGCGCCCGCCGTGCCGGCCGTGGCGCCTAAAACCCCGACCAGCGCGCCCGCGCGAGCGGCTCCGAAGGTTCGCCAAGTCTCGGCGCTAACGCAGCCGAACTACCCGAGCTGCGCGCAGGAGACGCGAGGATGAGCGGTGTGCCAGCAGACGAACTCAAAGCGTATTTCGAGGAGGCCCGGCGCTGGGACCAGGACAGGGTCAAGGCGGCCGACCGCTCGAGGCGCCTGGCATGGACCGTCGCGGCCGTCGCCAGCGGATTGGCCCTCGCGTCGATCGTCGCGGTGGCCTCGCTGGCGCCTCTGAAGACCGTTGAACCGTTCGTGGTGCGGGTAAACCAGTCAACCGGCGCCGTTGACGTCATGACCGGCCTCAAGGGCTCTCGGGACGTCACCTACAACGAGGCGGTCAGCAAGTATTTCCTCGGCCAGTACGTCAGGGCGCGGGAAGGCTACTTGCCGCCCGCGGCCGAAGAGAATTTCCGGTTCGTGTCGATCATGTCGACGCCGGAGGAACAGCAGCGCTGGGCAGATGCCTACCGCTCCACAAACCCGACCGGCCCGCAAGCGACCCTTGGGCCGGACGGCGTCGCCACGGTCGCGATCCGCAACATCACCTTCATCAACTCCAAGGTTGCAAACGTCCGGTTCACGAGGACGGTGCGCAAGGCGCAGGAGGTCCAGTCCAACGATTGGATCGCCACCCTGACCTTCACCTACACCAAGGCCCCCATGCTGGAATCGGACCGCCTGCGAAACCCGCTCGGCTTCCAGATTCAGAGCTACCGGGCCGATCCGGAGATTTCCCAATGATGCAGAAGCTGCTCGCTGCCGCCGCCTTCGCGGTGCTGGCCGCGGCCGCTTCGCCAGCCGCCGCCGTTGACGTCCCCAAGCCCGGTCAAGCCGACCCGCGCGTGAAAGAGGTCAACTATGACCCGCGCCAGGTCGTGCGGATCGTGGGGACCTTCCGGACCGCCACACAGATCATCTTCGGGCCCGGCGAGGAGATCCAGCACGTGGCGCTGGGGGACACAGTGTCCTGGGAGGTCGCTGCAGAGACCAACATCCTCTTCATCAAGCCTCGGGAAAAGGGGACCGCCACCAACCTGATCGTCACCACCCGCAAGGGATCGGAGCTGCGAAACTACACCTTCGAGCTGGGCATCCGCTCAGGACCGATCACCGCCAGCACGCCGGACACCTATTTCCAGGTCCGCTTCCGCTATCCAGAGGATGAGAAGGCCGCCCTCGCGCTGATCCTCGCCCGCCAGGCCGGGGCGATCGAGACAGCCAGGACCGGCCTGATGCTCGACCACGCCGTGGTCGAAGGCCCAAGGAACCTGAACTACACCGTGCAGGGCTCCTCTCGGCTGCAGCCGTCCGAGGTCTCCGACAACGGCCAATTCACGGTCCTGCGCTTCCCGGGCAACCAGGAGCTTCCGAGCTTCTTCACGGTCAATCCGGACGGCTCCGAAAGCCAGGTGCCTTTCGATGTTCGCGACGAGTTCGTGGTCATCCACACCGTGGCGCCGAAGCTCGTCCTGCGCCGGGGCCGCGAAGTGCTCTGCATCTTCAACGAGGCGGTTCAGCCCTACGGCGTGAACCACGGGACCAGCACCGCATCGCCCACCGTCGAACGTACAACCCGCAGCCCGGGGCAGTAATCATGAGCGACACCCACGACACCTCCGGCCGCCCCGAACGCCCCGCCGAGGATTTGCGCCGCGACGAGGCCGGAGCTGACGATCCGTTCATGCGCCGGCGCGCGCTAGACGAGTCCAACGTCCCGCCTCAATACCGAGACGCCGACCGTGCTGAAGGTGTGCCAGGCGAACGGGGCATTTCCCCGGTTGCCGGCCGCTTCAGCTCCAACCAAGCCAAGATCGGCGGCATTGCCGCCATGGTCGGAGGCGCAGCTCTTCTCTTGGTCCTGACATGGGATCGGGGTGACGCCGGAAAGAAGGAGGAACCGAAGAATCCTGCCCGGCAGGTCGTGAGCTATGACCAGGTCGCGAAGGTCCCGCCCCCGCCCCTGCCGGCCGCGCCTACGGCGGGCGGCGCCCCGGTCGATCCTCTCACGGGTCAGCCCCTCGCCGCGGGCCAAGTCGTGCCGGCTCCCACCGCCTATGCCGGAGGGGCGCCGCTGGCCGGGACCTCTGGCCAGCGCCGCGAAAGCCTCGCGGATCTCTCCCGCCGGTCTCCGGTCATGGCCTATAGCGCCAGCTCTGGCGGGTCCGGGGGACAGGCCGCCTCGGCTTATGGCGCGGCGACCCTGGCCAGTATGCAGGGCCAGGGCGCGGCCCCACGCCAGCCGACCGAGTTGGAGAGCCTGCGGCGCGGCTCGGCGATTAACACCGCGCGGGCAACGGTGCTCGGCGACCGCAGCTATATGATCCTCGCCGGCACGCAGATACCGTGCGTCCTGCAGACGGCCATGGACTCGTCCCTGCCGGGCTACACCAGCTGCATCATCCCGCGCGATGTGTTCTCCGACAACGGCCGCGTTGTGCTGCTGGAGAAGGGCACGAAGGTCCTGGGCGAATACCGGGGAGGCATGCAACGCGGCCAGCGCCGGCTATTCGTGCTTTGGACCCGCGCCGTGACGCCACGGGGCGTCGCGATCGACCTGGCCTCCCCCGCTTCAGACTCCCTCGGCCGCTCCGGCTTCAGCGGCGATCTCGACAACCGCTTCTTCGAACGGTTCGGCGGGGCGCTGCTGCTCTCCCTGGTCGACGACGGAGTCTATGTCGCGACCCAAGGCAATGGCCGCGACTATCACAACACCGCCCGCGTGCCCTCCGACGTGGCCGGCATAGCCCTGCAGAACTCCATCAACCTGCCGCCCATCCTCCGTAAGAACCAGGGTGAGGACGTGGGGATTATGGTCGCCCAGGACTTCGACTTCTCCGACGTTTACGGAGTGCGGGCGCGATGAACGCCGACAGTTCCGTCCTCGTCCATTACCTGCAGCCGATCCAGCGCCTGCTGGAGCCGGCCGACGTGACGGAGCTGGTCATCAACCGCGCCGGCGAGGCCGGCGTGGAAGGGCCAGGCGGCTGGCGCTGGCACGAGCTGCCGGAGCTCACGCCGGCCTGGCTCGCGACCCTCGCCAATGCAGCGGCCGCCTTCACCCGTCAGGACGTGAACGGCGAGACGCCGATCTGCTCGACCGTGCTCCCGCAAGGGGAACGCTGCCAGATCGTCCTTCCGCCGGCCGTGCCGGCCGACTGCGTCTCGATCACCATCCGCAAGCCGTCGAGCGTCACTTTCGGCATGGATGACTTCACCAAGGCCGGGCTGTTCGACGAGGCCAAGGTGGCGTCGGAGGACTTGGCCGACGACGAGCAAGAGCTACTGCGCCTGCGTGACGCGGGCGACTGGCCAGCCTTTTTCCGTCTGGCCGTGCACTCGAGGAAGAACATCCTCATCAGCGGCGCCACCGGATCGGGGAAGACCACCTTTTCCAAGGGTCTGATCCAGCTCATTCCCGATCATGAGCGCCTGCTGACCATCGAAGACACGCGCGAGCTGACGGTGCCGCACCGCAACGTCGTCCACCTGATCTATTCCAAGGACCAGCAAGGGCTCGCCAAGGTGGGCGCCAAACACCTGCTGGAAAGCGCCCTGCGCATGCGTCCAGACCGGATCCTGCTGCAGGAGCTTCGGGACGGCACGGCGTTCTTCTACCTGCGCAACGTAAACTCAGGCCACCCCGGCTCGATCACGACGGTTCACGCCGATTCCGCCGTCCTCGCCTTCGAACAACTGACTCTCCTCGTGAAGGAATCCGAAGGAGGCCGCGACCTCGGCCGCGAGGACATTCGCAGCCTGCTCCACCTGCTGGTCGACGTCGTCGTCCAGATGAAGAAGGTCGACGGCCGCTTTCGAATGACGGAGCTTTACTATGACCCGCTTCGCAAGCGCCACGCCGGCTGGTAAGGCCGGCATCATCGCCGCGGTCACCTTCCTGCTGCTGGCGCTGTGGGCGGTCCTGACGATGATCGTCACCTTGATCGGCCTCGGCCGCCTCAACGCCAACGTCGATTTTGTCGCTGTACCGAAATGGCTGTGGACCTACCGGGACCACCCGCAGGTCCAGCTCTGGAGCAAGATCGCCGCCCTCGGCTCGGGCGTCTTCATCCTGGCGATCGGCGTCTTGGCCGCGTTGCGGGTCCGCCGGCCGCTGCACGGCGCCGCGCGCTGGGCGGGCGAAGGAGAGATCTCGCGCGAGGGCTTGCGGGCGAAGAAGGGCATCATCTTGGGCTGCAAGGGGGCCCGATATCTGACCTTCGGCGGCAATGAGCACGTGATGCTCTATGCGCCGACACGCACCGGCAAGGGGGTCGGCGTTGTCATCCCGAACCTTCTGAACTGGCCCGATTCCGTCGTGGTGCTCGACATCAAGAAAGAAAATTGGGAGGCGACCGCCGGATTTCGGGCGGCGCATGGCCAGAAAGTCGTGATGTTCGATCCGCTCGATCCCGAGGGGCGGACCGCGCGCTACAATCCCTTGGGCTGGATCGACCGCAGGGACGCGATCCAAACCCTCGACGAGCTGCAGAAGCTCGCCACCATGCTCTTCCCGGCCCCCGACAAGGGCGACCCCTTCTGGTCGGAAGCCGCCCGGACCGGCTTCGTCGGCGTCGGCGCCTATGTGGCGGCCACCCCCGACCTGCCCTTCACCATTGGCGAGATCTATCGCCAGCTGACGTCGGGCAGTCCGAAGGCGAAGTTCCCCGCCCTGATCGACGCGCGGGCCAAAGGCCCCGCACCCCTATCGCGCGGCTGCGTCAACGCCCTGAACGACTTCTGCTCCGCGTCGGACAACACCTTCGCCTCGATCAAACAGACGATCACGTCGCGCATGAACCTCTGGCTCAATCCGAGGGTGGACGCGGCCACCAGCGCCAGCGACTTCGACCTGCGCGAGCTGCGCACTCGGCGCACCTCGATCTATCTCGGCGTCACGCCCGACAACATGGCGCGCGTGGCGCCCCTCTATAATCTGTTCTTTCAGCAGCTGGTGGACCTCAACACCCGCGAGCTGCCGTCGGCCGAGCGCCATCCCCTGCAGCTGCTCGTTCTCCTCGATGAGTTCGCCCGCATCGGCCATGCCTCGGTCATCGCCAAAGGCTTCTCCTACGTCGCCGGCTATGGGCTGCGCCTCCTACCGGTCATCCAAAGCCCGTCCCAGCTGCGGGCGGAATATGGGCCTGACGTCGCAGAGGAGATCATGACCAACTGCGGCGTCGAAGTCGTCTTCACGCCCAAGGAACTCAAGGTCGCCCAGGACCTCTCCGAACGCCTCGGCTACTACACCTACGAGGGCCGCTCGAAGAGCCGCCCCACCTTCCTGGGCGGCGGCAAATTCACCACCACGGCGTCGGAACAGCGTCGGGCGCTGATGCTCCCCCAAGAGCTGATCCAAATGAGCACGGACGCCCTCATCGTCCTGCGCGGCGGCATCGCGCCGATCAAGGGCAGCAAAATCTACTTCTACAAAAATCCGGACTTCACCAAGCGCGTCCTGCCGCCGCCAGCGATCCCCGCCCTGCCCGACCTACCGGCCGCGGGGAACGGCGGCGCGGACGAGTCCAGCCGCCTGGACATGATGGCGGCCGATCTCGCATCGCTGAACAGGACGGTCGCGGAAATCCACGCCCGTGTCGTTCAGCGCCCCCTCACCGAGAGCGAAGCGGCCGGTGAAACCGCTCTGAGCCTTAAGGCCATCTCCCTGGAGCTGGACTCCGTCGATCTCGACGACCTCCCCGCCGGGGCCTCCGAAGAACAGTCCGAAGACTGGATCGACCGCTACATCAATTCGGGCCTCCTGCTCGAGACCGAAGCCATCGACCGCTGAACGTAAAGGAGGCCCACCATGGCCGACGAGAACGACTCCGGCGCCGAGCCCATGCCGGCCCCCTCCCCGCCCGTGACCGCGGCGCCCTCGCCGGCGCCTGAAGCCCGCAAGCGCCGTGAAAATGGCGAACGGGACGACAGCGAGAATACGGTCTCTCCAGTCCTGGAGCGCAGCCCAGAGCCGCCGGCCGCCGCCGGTTCGCCCAGCCCGGCGCAGGACCCCGCGCCCCTGCCGGGCCAAGCCAGGCCCGCCAACGAAAACGAGCCCGAACGGTTCTCCGTCGAACGCGGCGACGTCCCCGACGCTATCAAGCGTCGCTATTATGCTGAGGAGCCGCAGTTCTCGCCCGAAGTGCGCTTCTTCACCGATGCCAAGGGGCAGGAACCCGCGTTCCGGGACGCCGGCGGTAAGCTCGTCGCCCGCGACAATAACCCCGATGTCGTCAAGGACCTGGTCGCCATTGCCGAGCATCGGGGTTGGAAGGCCATTGAAGTCCGTGGCGAAGCCGATTTCCGCCGCGCCGTCTGGCTCGAAGCCCGCATAGCGGGCCTGGAGGTGCGCGGCTACAAACCCGCGGAACGCGACCTTCAGGAGCTTGCGCGCCATCAGGACGCGCGGGACGTCAACGCGCTCGTCCCGGCCAAGGATAGGGCCCAGACGCCAGAGCAAGGCGACTGCTCCAGCCGCGAAACAACTGGAGGGAGCGCCGCGAAGGCCGAGCGCGTCGACTACGACAAGGGTGTGACCGGCAAACTCTCGGAGAGTGGCGAAGCCCCTTACAAGCACCGCTCAGGCCAGGAGCTGACGCCCTTTGTTAGGGTAGAGCAGGCCAATGGCCGCCAGGTCGAGGTTTGGGGCGTCGGCTTGCCGGCCGCCCTGGAGCGCTCCGGCGCCCAGATAGGCGACGAGATCACCTTGCGACGCGATGGCGTCGAAAAGGTCAGCCGGACTTTCGAAGTCAAGGACAAGGCCACCGGCGAGCTCAGCCTTCAGCAGCGCCAGGTGCCGCGCAACCGCTGGACCATTGAAGCCGAACGCTTCAGGGTCGCGACGCTGGCCGAAGCCGCCCGTGACCCGGCCTTGCGCGAAGCACAAAGTCGGCTGGCCGTCGTGGCGGCGGTCGTGAAGCACCGCCACCCTGACCCCGCCGTTCAGGAACGCCTCATCGCCGGGGCCAGGGAAAAGATCGCCGGCCACATCGAAAAGGGCGGGCGCTTCATGCCCGCCGCAATCCGCGAGCCGGAAGCCGCTAAAGAGCGACAGAGTGCAGAGCGCGGGCCGGCCGCAGAAGCGTCCCGCCTCGCCCAGCCGGAAGTGAACAAGGCCGGCCCAGAGCGTACGCGAGGCCGTTAATGCGCAGTCCATTGCGGCCTGTTGGGCCGCCGGAGGGGGAGTTTGTTCATACAAACTCGCGTCAGCCCCACCCCTACGACATGGCGGTCGGCCGTCGCCTTCGCATGGCTCGCAAGGCCCGCAAACTCAGCCAGGGCGCGCTTGCCGAAGGCATCGGGCTCTCCAGCTTCCAGCAGGTTCAGAAGTACGAGCGCGGCTCCAATCGGGTCTCCGCCTCCAAGCTCGCGGAGGCCGCGATCTTTCTAGGGGTGCCGATCAACTATTTCTTCGTCGACGTAGAAGGCCTGCCGATGAGCGCCGCCAGTCCTGCCGATCCGATCGCCGAGGACCTGGCCGGGGATCCACGCGCCATCGCCCTTTTGCAGTCTTGGCGCAGCCTGCCCAGCGTCAAGCGCAACTTCTTCGCTGATCTGATCCGATCGGCCGCGCAGGAGTCCCGCGATGGGTCGTGACCACAGGCTCGCGCCATTCTTATTCGCCGCCAATTTCATCACCACGGCCCGCCTCGCCCGCAGCCGGAACTTCGGCGATGAACTGGTGCTCTCGCACATCTGCTGGGGCCTGGAGCTGATATTGAAGGCCTACCTCCTTGCCAACGGCTGCACCGATGAACACAACCGCCGGGCCCACCGTCACGACCTGATCAAGGCCGGCTTCGCCGCTCAGCGACTCGGCCTCGCTCTCGGCCGGCCCATGGAATGGTTCCTCGTTGACGTGGCGCCCTATGCTCGCCGCCACGCCGTTCCCGAGGCCCTGGCGCGGCGCCCCGGCCTCGTCGGCCGGCATAACGCCCTGGAGTTGGCCGAAGACCTAGTTCGGCGCGTGCGCCGCGAAATGGTCGTGCGCCGCCGCGCTCCCGAAAGACCATCCCCCACCCTGCTCTTCTATGCCGGGTGACGGCTCATGCCGGATCGGCCAGCTGTAGCGAAGCTCCGAGTTTGTACATCCAAACTAGCGGCTGCGACCGCGGCCCTTCTCAGGGCCTGGACGCTCCGGCGCGCCCTCGGGCCGGACCCGCCCGCGCTGGGCCTCTTGGGCCAACCCGCGCGCCATCGCGACCTTTCGGCTGACAGGCGCCGGCATCGCTTTCACGAACGCCTCCACGTCGCGCGCCAGGGCTTTGTCGCGAGGATCGGACGACGCCGACAGCACCTTCGCCGCCTGCCGGTAGGTTGTCCGCACCTCACTTTGCCGCCGGCGCATCTGCTCGTCCCATGGCTGGGGCTTCGCCCCGCCGAGGGCTAGGGCCTCGGCCTCTCGCCGCGCCTCGCGCAACACGCGGGGCTCGTCTTGCCCGGTCCGCTCGAACCGCTCGCGCGCCTTGCGAACCGGCGTCCGCTCGGGCTTCTGTGTGATCCCCCGCGACCGCCTGGGCGTCGCCTCGGCGTCGATCCCGCGTCCACGCAGCTCGCGTGCAAAGCGCTCCCGCCAGTCGGCGAGGTCAGCCTTGCGCGGGTTCAGGCGCTCGCCATTCACCCCCAGAGCCCGAACGCTTAGGTGGATGTGCGGCTGCTCGCCCTTGGCGTCCTGATGGAAGGCGAACACATACGGGAAGGTGTCGCCGAATTCCGCCCGGGCAAACGCGCGGACAGCGTCCGTCATCCGGTCCGGATCAGTCCCGACCGGCATGGAAAGCACGACCGACACCGACATGTTGCTGTTAGCGCGTCGGCGGCTGTCCCCCTCCCCCACCTCCGACCAGTCATCCGCCAGCTCGCGCACAGACGCGCGGCCATGGATCAGCGCTCCGTCCGACTGCTCCAGATCGAGCTCGCCCTTCCGCGAAATATAGTCGAGGTGCGCGCCCAGGTGCTCACCGTCCTTGGTCCGGCCCGTGATCTTGACCATCACCTCCGGCGCCTTTTGCACCACCCGGGCCAGGCGCGCCTTGGCGTCGCCGCCCCCCGATCCCCGCTTTGCGGGTGCGGAAATGACCGGCTCCTTGAGCAGGATCTTCCGGCCGCCTGCGGGCGGCCGCCACAGCCCGTCGAAGCCGCGCACTGTGCGAAAGTCGCTCACGCCTCGCCCTCCCAGTAATCGAGATTGCCACGGAAGGCGCCCTTCAGGCCCCGAACGTGGGCGCGGATCTCGTCCCGGAAAGCTTCGAGCTGGGCGATCTCCGCCTCCAGCACGCTGCCGGGCATTACGGCCGTGTTCAGGGCGCGGGTGATCTGGTTGAGGTTAACACCGATCCGCCGCAACTCCTCCTGCACGGCGTAGAAGGCCAACTCCTCGCGCCGGGCAAAACGCGGCCGGCCAAACAGTCGTCGGCGCAGCAAGGCCAGCACCCATTCCGTGCGCTTGAGGCCATCGGCCTCGGCCGCCTTGTCGAGCGCCGCCTGGTCGTCGGGCTTCAGGCGGACGGTCAACTTCACGGACTGCCCGCGGGTGGAAGGCTCGGAGCTTGGAGCCCCCTCTCCCACCGCTTGGGCGACCAGCTCACGCAAGCGCTTGGAGCGCCCGCCGCCTGCGATCGCATCGAAGCGGGCGGCCAGAGCGTCGGGGAGCTGGAAGGCGAACATGGCCATGAGCGGAGCGTAATTTATAAATATGCCGGCGCAAAGCCTATCCTGCCCTCACACCCCTACAGACTCATCCCATCACAACACACCATCGCACGAGTCGCAGGATCGCCACACCGTAGCTGTAACTATCCCGCTCCGCCGAACACGGGTTGCGAACCGTTCTCAGGTCTCTACGTTGCAGCTGTCGTTTGCAGAGTCCGGAACCAGAACCCTGAAGTTGAGACATGCATGGGATAAGCTAAGGGGCTTCGCCCCTCGCGCACGGGGCGTAAAGTCTCCGCTGCGCTCCGACCGGCCGGGGGGGTATCCCCGACCTTCCTCCCTTCGGTCGTGCAGGCCGGGTGATCCCCCTCCCCCCCGGCCGCGCCCCCCTTGCTACCCCCAGCCTCGCCGGCGGGCAGGGGTGCAGGGCGGGGCCTGCACCCTGCCTCCCACTGAGGACCCTGCCAATACGGGCAAGGGCCGAGCCGGAGACGACCGCCATGCATATTAGCGAACTGGCCCGCCGCGCCAAGCTGACCACCCGCCAAGTGCGCCACTACGAACGCGAGGGACTGATCGGCGC
Organism: Phenylobacterium sp. FG114; assembly: GCF_057809855.1. Taxonomy (NCBI): domain Bacteria; kingdom Pseudomonadati; phylum Pseudomonadota; class Alphaproteobacteria; order Caulobacterales; family Caulobacteraceae; genus Phenylobacterium; species Phenylobacterium sp. FG114. The sequence continues at coordinate 29,990 of NZ_JBMDKU010000021.1, forward strand.
CGCCCGCACCGACAACGGCAGTCGGGACTACCCACCAGAGGCCGCCGCCGTCGCCCGCCGCATAGGCCACCTGGTGGACCTTGGCTTCACCACGGGCGAAATCCATACCTTCATCGATCGAATCTCAGAGCCGGTATCCGACCACGCCGCCCCAGAAGAGCTGGCGCGTCGACGCAAACGGCTCGCGGCCATCGAAGCGACGATTGAAAACCTCCGCGACACGCGCGCCGAGCTTATGGATCTTTTGGTGAGCGAGGACCCGGAGCTCTAGACGTCGAGATAAAGCCGGCGCCCGTCCGGCGTCAGCCACATCAACAACGTGTCGTATTTCCAGCTCAGCAACGCGGCAACGAAGAAGGCCACGCCGTTCACCCAATAGGTAGCCGTGGGAACGTCGGGCTTCAGGAAATAGGCGATGACGAAGAACACCGCGACCATGAACATGTAGGCGCGAAGCAGGAACTTCACGAACGGTCGGCAGAAAAGCATGACGAAAAAGACCACGTGGCGAACCGTCGCCAGGGCTCCGCGAAGGATCGCGCCACCAATGCCGCGTGCGTCCAACTAGTCGCTCCGTGACCTCACCAGCCGCACAGTGCTGACCGGCGTCGGCTCTATGCTGCCGCCATCGTCAAAGGCGATCAACACCGTTTCCGGATCGGGGCCGGCGTCCAGCAAAAGGCGCCCTGGTCGCTTGCCGATCTTCACGTCAAACCCTGCGAGCCTCGCTGCCGTCCCCTTAGCCGAAGACTTCGGCACAGCGTCGGCGCCGCGAGTTTGTATGTCCAAACTTCCGCGTGCGCCCTCGGCCTTGCTGGCGCTGCTGGACGGCTCAGACCGCCCCTTCGCGGGCGAGGGCGACGGGGAGGTCTTGCTGCCTGCCTGGGCCGCCTTTGGGGCCTTCAGCTCGGCCGCCAGCGCGCGGGCCTCCGCCGTCGTGATCTCTGGCCCCTTTGCGCTGACCAGGGCCTCGGTCCGCTTGGCGTCGCGTTTCCAGGCCGTCGACAGTTCATAGAGCGTCCGCACGCCCAGCTTCGGAGCGAGGTTCTGCAGCATTTGCGGCATGTTCTTGACCGCCGCATACATCGACACCTGATCCTTGGGCCGCCCCAGGCGCTCGGCGATCTCCGCCTGGCTGAGCCCCAGGCCCAAGAGGCGCGCCACGGCTGCGGCCATCTCGGCCGTGTTGAGGCCTTCGCGCTGATCGTTCTCGATCACCTGGGCGGCAAGGATATCGGCTTCGCTGGCGTCGCTCGTCGTGATGATCGCCGGAATCTTGTCGAGCCCGGCAAGCTGTGCGGCGCGGAAGCGCCGCGCCCCGAACCGGATCATATAGCCCTTCTCGTCCTTGGGGCGGACCGTGATCGGCTGGAGCACGTTGTGCTTGCGCATCGAGGCCGCCATCTCCTCGATCTCGCGCTTGTCGAAGCTGGTACGCGGATTGGTGGGGTCCTCGTAGAGCTCGCTCAACGCCAGGTCCTTCAGGCGCGCGCCCTCCGGCTCGCCCGAGTCCTCCACCAGCCCGCCGATCAGGGCGGCGAAATTGGTCTCTGCCATGGCGTTCTTCCTCTAGGCGGCGATAGGGGCCGCCATGCGGTCCTTGATGGTGGCCAGGACCGCCCGCAACTCGCGGGCGGCGTCCTGAGCCGCGGATTTCTTGATAGTCCAGACGGGCGCCTTCAGGCTCAAAGCCTCGGCGTAGCCCTGCCGCTGGGTGATCACGCCCTCGAACATCAGCGAGGTTCCGCCCTGGCTGATCAGGGTTTTCAGGTTCTCCCGCTGACGCGGCGAATTGCTGACCAGCCGCGAGGGCAGGAGCCCCAGGAACCCGATGCGCTTGCCGCCGCGCGCCTGATCCTCGACGAGTTTCACCTGCTTGCGCAGCGACCCCACGCCTTGCAGCGAGTAGTCCTCCAAGTCGATGGGCGAAATCACGTAGTCGGTCACCAGCAGGGCCGCGAAGTTGCGTCCCCCCCAGGTCGGCGGGGTGTCGATGACGCAGTAGTCGAATTCGTCGCGCAGCGCTGCGAAACGCTTGGCCATCGCCGGCACGGAGACGTTGAGGCTCTGGTCCACCCCATGCAGCTTCTCGTCGGCGCGAAGCACGGTAATGCCGGGCAGGGCTTCGATCTTGAGGTCGGGCCCGAAGAACAAGGCGCTGCTCTGTCCGCCGCTGCGCTCGGCCGAGAGGGTGTAGGTGGCGTTGCCCTGCGGGTCCAAGTCGATGAACAGCACCCGCGCCGCCCGGTCCTCGGCCAGGAACCACGCCAGATGCACTGCCAGCATGGTCTTGCCGACGCCGCCTTTCTGGTTGTTGACGACGATCGTCCTCACGATCCCTTTCTCCTGCCCGAATGGGCTGGCCTGCGGTCCGCCAGCTCCGCCTCGTCCACCTCGAAACCGGCCGCCTTCAAGGCCCGCAGGACGATGACGCGCAGCGTCACGCCTTCCTTCCCCGCCTTGGCGCGGATCTCCTCCCGCAACCGGGTCGGGACCTTCAAGCTCATCATCGTCTCGCCGGAGTCGTCCTCGTCCACGCTCGTTCCCCGCTGAACCCGTCCGCCCCGCCCGACTCAGGTGGGGGGGCGGACGGGTTCAGCATAGCCAAAACGTAATGATGTTTCAGCCGTCATCGCTGCGGCCCTCCTGATTTTGCCGCCACAGCAGCCAATCGCCTTCGCTGCGCCTGGGCGAGCGGATGTGCCCAACGAGGGCGAAGGCGGCGAAAACAAGGATCACGACCAGCATGACGGGACTCCGGAGCGGGGAGGGGAGGGGCCGCTTACGCGGCCACCTCGACAGGGTCGGGCTGTTGGGACGCGGCGTCCTGGTAGCTTTCCAAGAGGTCAGCGGCGCGCTGGGCGTGGCCGGCGGCCGTGAAGATGAACCGCTTGTCGTCCTTCAGCACCTTCAGCCAGGAGGCGATATAGGCCGCGTGGTCTTCGATATGGGAGGGACGAAGGCCAAGGATGGCGCCAACGAACGCCGCGCCCAGCTCGGCCACGCATTCCTCCTTCGCATACCCTTCGTCCCCCGCGACCTTGCGCCCGAAATCCCGGTCGAGCCGCGAGGAATGGCGGGTCCAGTGGATCAGCTCATGGGCCAGGGTGGCGGCGTGGTGCTCTGCGTCGCTGAAGAGTTCGAACGCGGGCATGTGGATGTCGTCGGTGCTGATCCGGTAGAAGGCGCGGTCGCCTCCGTGATGTACGCGAGCCGGGATGCTGGCGAAGAACCGGTCGGCCGATGCGATCCGCTCAGGCATCGGGGCAGGCGTCACTTCCTTGACCTGGTAGCGCTCCGGAAGCCCGTCGATCTGGTCGACGTTGAACACGGTGTAGGCCTTCAGCCAGCGCCGCACCTTGCCGTCGTCATCGCCGCCGACGTCCACCGCCTCTCCCTTGTCGTTGGCGAACACGCTCTGACCGGCCTTCACGACCTTGGTCCCGCGCTCGCCCTTACGCACCGCCGCGCCCAGCTCGAGCGCCTGTTGAAAGGTCATCCAGTAGGGGGAGGCGAAGCCGCGTTCCTGCGCCGCCACCCACAGCATCAGCACATTGACGCCGCGATAGGGCTCGCCGTTGAAACGCAGCGGGCGAAGACTCCCGCCTCCCGAGCGCCACGGCTGTTCCCATGGCCGGGTTCCGGCTTCCAGCGCCGCCACGATCTTGTCGGTGACATGCTGGTGAACGTCGAACCGCTCGGGCGCCGCTGCGGGCTTGGCCTTGCCGGTCTTGGTCGCCTTGGCCTTGCTGGCCTTGTAGGTTCGGGCTTGGGTCATGGTCTCGGCTCCGTCTCTAGGCAAGAGAATACATCATGATGTTTTTTGATCCATAAGATAATGATGTTTTCTTTGCCTTTGTTTATAAGGGGTTGGCTCGCCGCCAACCCCGGCTAGGCCGGCGCCAATGAGCCGGGGGTAGCAAGCGGGGGGCGCTGGCGGGGGAGGGGGATCGCCCGGCCTGCACAACCGGAGGGAGGAAGGTCGGGGACACCCCCGCCAACGGTCGAAGACTTCACCCCACGGGCGCGAGGGGCGAGGCCCCTTAGCTCGCAAAGCAAAGTCTTGCGGCCCGCAGGGCCGCGCCGCTTCGGCCAGAGTTTGGACGTACAAACCGCCCGGACGGAGCAGGGGGGGGCCGGAGCGCGCACGCCCCGGCCCGGTTGCGACTATTCGGCGGCCATGGGGTGCTCGGCCTCGGCGTCGTCAAGGATCACGGGCTCGTGGTCATCCTCCCATGGCGCCTGATCCTCGGCTTGCTTGTCTTCCGGCTCTTCAGCCACAAGCTCGGGCAGGGCGATGACCGGCCGCAGCATCTCGGGCAGCCACCCCTTGCCCGCCGTCCGCTTCTCGGCCTCTTCCGCCAGGGCCGCCTTCTTGAACCCGGCGATGTTGTCGGCGGCTTGGGTCGTGGACACCTCCGCGACCGCCGCCAGGATGGTGGGCTTGGAGACGCGCGAGAAGAAGCTTTCCGCCGTCGCCTCCCACCAGTCGGCCATGTTGAGGTCTAGGGCGAAGACGAGCGCATCGGCCGCTTGCAGCCGGGCGCTGTCGGGCCAGTCGTTGGGGAACTTCAAGCCGTTGACCAGTTGCGACGACGCATAGGCCAGAAGCTCTAGAAGCTGCTCCTGGCTGCGCTCCAGAAGGAAGGGCCAAAGCGCCCGGCTGCTGGTCGGCAGCAGCAGGCCCATCCGCCCACGCGCCGAGTTCAGCGCCTCGCCTGCCTTGGAGGTGGCGAACCCTTCGCAATGGCGCTGCGGATGGTTGGTCAGGGTGTCCGAAGTCTGCTCGAAGGTGTGCGGCTTGTCGTAGGTAACGCAGCCATAGTGGGCCTGCACGAGGAGCGCATGGGTGACCGCCACCAGGGCCACGTCGGGACGGGTCAGAAGGCTCGCCCGGATCGCCGCTGTGCGATGGGCCGACAGGTCCAGCACCAGCTTGTCGGGCAGGGCGCCTGCCGCCTTCTTGGCTCGCTCCTTGGTGGGATAGGGGTTGCCCCGTTCAGCACTGCCGTCACCCTGGCCTTCGAGTTTGCGCAGGGCCTTGGTGTCCGCCCCCGGCTTGGCGCACCCGCGCTCGATGCGCAGGCTTCCGTCGTGGGCCACGGTGACAAAGACGCCGCTGATCGCCTTCACTTCGCCGCTGTAGTGCTCGCCGCCTGAGCTTTCGAGGACGGATAGCCGCTCCTCGATCTCGTTCACGCGCTCGGCCCCCTCGTCCGTCTCGCCCTCGCCTTCCGCTTCAAGGCGTTCGTATTCCTCGCTCAGCGCCTGGATTTCGGCCTGGGCTTCATCGCTGAGCGGAAGCGGGGTAGGGTAGGCGCGGCCATACTGCTGCGACATGGAATAGTCGAAGGCCAGGGCCACCTCGACCCAAGCCCAGCCCTCGGCGCGGATCGCCTCGGCCTCGGCTTCCAGCTTCTCCGTCGCCAGCGTCTCCAACAGCGCCACGTCGGTAATGAACCCGACATCGTCCGCCTGGGCGAAGAGGTCCTGGCTGACCACGCCGCCCGCTGCGCGGTAGGCGTCCAGCCCGACCAGCTGGGCGAGCGGGTTGTTCTCCGAATTGATCGCACCGCCGACCATCCGGCGCTTGACGTCCCACGGCTGGCGGCTGTGTGTCGGGTATTCGAAGTAAGCCGCTTCCTGCGCCGCGTGATCGTCGTTGAGGGTGAAGGCCGCCATATGGTCCAGGGTCAATTCGTGCTGGCGGAATAGCGCCATGAGGCGAGGGGAGACGGTCGCCAGCTTCAAGCGCCGCTCCACGATGCGCGGCGAGACCGAGAACCGTTCGGCGATCTCCGACACTGTCTTGCCGGTCTGGCTGAGCGCGTGGAAGGCCGCGAACTGGTCGGCGGGATGGGGCGGCACGCGGACGTTGTTCTCCGCAATGCTTTCCTCAAGGGCGCTGGCCTCGTCGTCGCAGAGGGCGCACGGGACCGGGAAGGTGCGCTTGATCGCCTTGCGCTGCGCCAGCACGTTCAGCGCCCGCCAGCGCCGCCCGCCGACGTGGACTTCAAAGAGCCCGGTCGGCTTGCCCGCCTCGTCGCGCTGCTCGGTGACGCGCAGGTTTTGGAGGACGGTCTTGGTGGCGCCGATGTTGGCCACCAGATCGTCAACGAACACCTCGCCTTGGCGCATGTTGCGCGGCGAGAGAACCAGCTTGTTCAGGGGGATTTCACGGAAAGTCATGGTCTTAGCTCCATTGGGTCAGGGTGATGCCCTTGCGCATCACCCCTGCCCGCCGGCGAGGCTGGGGGTAGCAAGTGGGGGGCGGCCGAGGGGGAGGGGGATCACCCGGCCTGCACTGAGCGAAGCGAGGGAAAGTTGGGGAGACCCCCTCGGACGGTCGGAGCGCAGCGGAGACTTCACCCCACGCGCGCGAGGGGCGAAGCCCCTTAGCTCTTCCATTCTTCAAGGTTCATCAGGCGGCCAGGCGCCCGGCGCTCAAGACACCGCTAGCGGCTGCGCGCCACCGGCCCGAGGATCCGCTGCAGGTCCTCATAGGCGCCGTTGAGCAAGGACCAGGAGGGCCCTTCGGAATCGTACGGGGCCGTCAGCCGAAGCACCATCTGCAGCTTGGCGAGCGCATCGGCCAACGTGCGGCAGGGCAGGGCGGCGATCTCCTCGCCCATGGCCTCGTCGGTAGCGAACAGCGCCGGCAGCCTCGCGTCGATGGCGCGCATTTCCTGGGCGCCAACGTCGCCGCGGGCGGCGGCGGACACATAGGCCAGCGACCGGGTCCGGCGCTGCAGGTCGGTCTCGAGAGTTTGCCAGCGCCGGTTCAGCTGGTCGGCCATATCGCGGTTGGTGTTCCATGCCTGGGCTCGGGCCGCGACGCTGCGCGGACCTGGCGCGCCGCCCTGAAGGGCGGGCGCCGCCGAAGCGGCGGCCAGGAACCCGCGACGCGACACCGGAAGGGTGGAAGCAGGGGAGGGGGACTTGGAACCCGTCATCTGGGGGAACTCCATCTACCCGCCCAGAATACATCATGATGTTTTAGCGTCTAGAACATAATAATGTTTTACGCCGTCAGACGTCAGCGAGGAAGGCGGGCTACTCGGTCCGCTTGACCAGGCCGGCGCGCCGAGCCCGCACGCGGGCGAAGAAGCGGTCCTTCACCTGGGCGAAGAGCCCGGGCGGCAACATGCCGTAGGCGGCCGACTCGATGCCCTGACCGGGCGTCGGCCGAAGGTCGGGCCCCGGCCACATGAAGCTGTTGCCTTCGCTGACCACGATCCACGAGCGCTCGCTGTCCAGGCCAAGGCGCGCCTTGGTCGTGGGCGGGAGCTCCACGGCGTCTTCGGGATCGTCGGGGGGCGTGTGGGTGATCGGCAGGACATAGACGGCCGTTCCGCCGTCCTCGTCGTCGATCGCCACGATGATCGCACAGGGACGATCCTTGACGCCCTCCTCACGGCCGGCGGCGTGCTCGCGCTGCCAGAGGTAGGAGTAACGGACGACAAGACCTGGCCGAGGCTCGGGCCAGCTCACGACTTCCAGTCTTCAAGCTCGTTGTCGAGGTGCGCGAACTCGGAGGGGACCTGGGCTTGGGCGATGGCCTCCAGAACCCGGTCGGACAAATCGGCCGACTGGAACACCTGGCGATCGCGCCGCTTCAGCCGCTCGTACTCGGCGGCCGACACCATCACCAGCCGGTCGCGACCGTGCTTGGTGATAGTCACCGGCTCGGCCAGGGCGCGGTCGGCGAGCGAGCTATAGTTCTTGATGAAGTCGGCGGTTGAGACGCGCACGGCGGCCTCCAGTTATCTGAGTTATACATATAACTCCGAAAACGTCAGAACGCCAGTCGTTCTCGAGGGGGCTCAGCGAGGTGCGATCCCGGCCTCCGCCAGGGCGGAACGCAGCTCCTGGGATCGAGCTTCGGCGCGGCGCGCGGCGCGGTCAAGCGCCGGGGGGACGGCCGCCCGGCGTCAGGCGGGCCGGGCGAGCTGGATCAGCTCGCCCGCAGAGCGCGCCAGCGCGCGGCCGTGGGGGGTCTGGTCGGCTCCCGTGCGGGCGATCTGCAGGGCGAGGCCGGAGACGAAGGCGGAGAGGGCAGGGGCCGTCTCCAAGAGCGGTCGGGCGAAGTCGAGGGCCTCGCGCGTCGCCTCGTCGGCCATAGCCGGTGAGCGCAGCGCAGCCGCCAGGATCAGTTCGACGGCCTCCATCTGCCGTTCGGTGAGCGCGTCGGTCATTGCTCGGTCACTCCCTCCATGGGGTCCAGGGCGATCCGGAGCAGGATGTAGATGTCGGCCACCAGCCGCTCCGGATGCGGTTCGGCCGCAGGGTCGGCGAAAAAACCCAGCGCGAGCGCCTCGATCTGCTGGACGGTCTCCAGCAGGGGCGCGGCGTTGGCCATCAGGTCGCGGGCCTCGGCGGCGGCGGCCAGAAACTCCTCGTCGTCGGCGCGCCGGTAAAGGGCGGCCTCGTCGATCTCGCGCAGGAGGACGGCGACGGCGCGGCGGGCGGGGAGGGGATCGCGGGCCATCATGGCCGCGCCGCCTTCGGACGGAAGACCAGACGGCGTACCCGCACGCGGCTGTCGAAGCTGTCGACCAGCACCCAGCGGCCGGTTCTGCCTCGCTCGTAGATGTTGAAGGTCGGGCCGCCGGCCGGGTCCACCCGCAGGCCCTCGAAGGTTCTCCGCATGGCTGCGGCTCCCTGTCTTGAGAGGGGAGAGGCGGCGCCCGACGGGGCGCCGCCGCCTGGGGGTTAGTCAGCGAGCGGGCTGTGGAACTCGATCTCGGCGTTACGGTCCAGGACCACCTCGGCCTGGGTCCGGTCGGTCGCCTCGCCCTCCTTGCGCCACTTTCGGTAGGTCATCCGCCCGGAAAGGGCGACGGTGCGGCCCTTCTTGGCGTTGCGCTCCAGCATCTCCACAAGACCTTCGGAGAAGGCGACAACGCGGTGCCAGGTCGCCTGATCGACCCATTCGCCTGCGCTGTTGCGATAGCCGTCATTAGTGGCGACGGAGAATGACGCCACCTTGGCGCCTTCGTTCGTGGTGCGGATTTCGACGTCGCCGCCGACATGGCCGACAAGGGTGATCCGGTTCATTGAATGCTCCTTCAGGTTCCTAAAACCCCGACACCCGAAGAATACGTCATTATGTTTTCCGAGGCTAGAAGATAATGATGTTTTGCGCCTTAAAATTGTGGGAGTTTGTACGTCCAAACTGGAGGGGCCCCGGGGCCGCCCCGACCCTGCCGGCGGCGGCGACCAGCTGGAACACCTGATCCCAGGCCGGGCCGTCCAGAACCCCACCGGGCGCGCCGCCTTCCAAGTGGTAGGCGGCTCCGGCGGTCGGCTCTTGCTTTTTGGGGAGCCGATCCGTCCGCCGGTCCCCGTGGGTTTCTGGCCTACTCTCGGGCTCAGTATTCAGAGGCGAGCATGATGGTCAGTACGCGGCGGGTCAGTTCCGCGCTCCACTTCAGCGGCGAGTGTTCTTCCCGCTCGGGGTGGAAGTAGTCGATTTTCCAGAACAGACGCCCGCCCCACAAGCTGAAGGCTCCGAAGTCCCGCTCCCCGTAAGTGTCATTGCCCTCGCTGAAGTCGTCGAAGCTCGCCACGGCCTCCAGCAGCTCACGCCGCCGGTCTGGATCGTCGCCCACCAGCGCGGCCACGCCGTGCGTCGTGAACCAGGCGGCGTTAACCCGTTGCGGGTCGGTCCTGGCGAGGTCGTTCAGGCGCGCCGTTTCGGCCGCGCGCTCGTCGTCAGATTGGAACATTGCCGGTCTCCTTGGGGCTGATGCGTCGCGCATCGCCCCTGCCCGCCGGCGAGGCTGGGGGTAGCAGAGGCAGGAGCCGGGCCGGGGAGGGGGATCACCCGGCCTGCACGACCGCGGGGAGGAAGGTTGGGGAAACCCCGGCGCGGCTCTTGCCGGCGCGAGGGGCGAAGCCCCTTAGCCTCTCTCGCAACTGTCCCGGTTCCCAATGCCCCGACAGTCAGAGGCTGACCGAGCCATACGGCCGAGCTACACTCACGCGGGGTGCTGTTGGGGCGCGCGCGGTCCCGTTGATCGCGCGCCGACTACTAGGTGTAGGGACGCGCAATAGTGAACGGCTCGACGCGAGATTCATGACGCCTTTCGACGCACATTAGCTGAGACGTTCGCCGCTCCGGGGCGCACATTGTGTGAGACTGAGATCACAATGATTGAGACCGACGCGCACTATTTGAGACCGACCCACGGTCGGTGAGACGCGTCTCAGAGCGGGAGGCATTGCGGGTGATCGCCATGGCGTGTGCGACGATCCTCCGCAATCCGACGACCGCTGCGCGCCGGATATCTGAACTGGATCGGTCGGAACGAGTATCACCTCGAAACGCACGTAAACGCCGGGGCGAGCGCCTTTGCAAGAGACGTAGCGCCTTGTCCGAGTGTCCCCGTGAAGCCTTAGGGGCAGGGCCAGGCTTCGCGGAATGCCAGACTGACCCCGGCGAGCATCGGCAGATCCGCAGCCTGCGGGGATCGGCGCGCCCATCCCGTGTAGAGGGGCGCCAGATCCTCCACCCGGTAGGAGACAGCACAGGTCCCGGCCTTGTGCCCTCCTGCGCCGAAAGCCTGCAGCGTGTCGGCGGCGGCCATGAGGTAGCCGGCGCACCAGCTCCGAGGGTCTGAGCCATTGACCTCGCAAACGGCCTGGAGCCCCGCCACAGTCATGGTGAGCGGTGGCCCGTTCGGGCCTACCCCCTGCAACGCTGTCGGCTCACGATCCTTGCCCGCCACGGCCCAAGTCACTCCGCTGGAGAGCGCGGCGGCCAAGACCGCCGTCGCCGCCATGCCGGCCCAGGTCCTCATGGCTTGGCGGCCTTGACGTGATCCAGCGCCGACCGAAGCCCGCGCCCGAGCATCAGCGCGTCGTCGTTCGCCCAGAAATGCATGAAGAACAGTCGCGGCTCGTCGTCCAGCATGTGGTTGTGGAGCGCGGTGACCTCTATGCCGTTCGCCCGAAGCGCCCGGATCACCGGGTTCACTTCGTCGGACGTCAGGACGAAGTCACCGGTGATGGCGGCCTTGCCGCCGCCGGTGGGCTGGAAGTTGATGACCGTGGCCGAGCCCATGGCTTCGGGCACCACAGCGCCGGCTTCCCGAACCGGCTCCGCGCGCGGAACACTGAACTGGTAGATGCCGCCCGTGGCCTTGCCCTTGTAGCCCAGCGTGCGGTCAAGGCCGGCCGTGTCGATCGCGGGAGCGGGCGTAGCGGGCGCGACCGTGGATGCCGCCCCCATCGGGGTCTTGCTTTGCGTGATCGCCTTCTGCAGCGCCGCGGCAAGCTTCACCGGATCTCCGTGACCACCTACGTGCATGTACATCGTGGCCGGCGAGGACCGCAGAAGGTGGTTGTGGAGCGCGGTCACTTCGAGGCCGTTTTCGACGAGAACCTTCATGACCGGGTTCACCTCCTCGTGCGTGAGAACCAGGTCGCCCATGACCATGGCGTGGTCGCCCATGTCCTGGAACGCAAGCCAGGATCCGAGCGCCAGCGCAGGCCTGATCGGCACCCCGTCCAGGGTCACCTTGAGATCGGTCCGCGGCATCCCGACTCGATAGACTCCGCCGGGCTGCACAGCGCCCTCTTTGCCCAGTGCGCGGCCCACGGCGGCCCAGTCAGGGGCCGCGCTCGCGGCTTGGCCAAAAAAGGCGCCGGCGACGAGCGTCAGCGTCAGCGTAATTCGCTTCATAGATATTCTCCTCGTTCGCCGCAGCGCCCGTGCGCTGCGGCTCATCAACACGGTTTCGACAGTCAACAACTTGTTGGGCCGGCTATGGGGACGTGGGCGTCCAGACTGGCGTCTGACCCCGCGGGGGGGCTTTGCTCACCCATAGGCGAACCAGCCCGCCGCCCCGGCGGCGAAGATCACGGCCACGATGTTGAGCTTGCTCTTCCAAAGATAAAGGATGGCAAGCGCGCCAGCAAAGATGACCAGGGCTGGCCAGAGCACCGGGACCCGTTCCGCCGTCGCCTGCCCGAGCTGCAGCGTCGTTGCGGCGATCAGGCCCACCACGCCGGCAGCGACGCCCTCCAGGAGCGCGTGCAGCTGCTTGACCTCCAGGACGGCTTCCAGACGATCGTAGAGGATCAGCGAGAACGCAAAGGCGGGCAGGAAAATCCCGGCGGTCATGGCTAGGGCGCCAATCGGGCCGCCGCCGACGTAGCCCACGAAGGTGGAGAAGATGATCAACGGCGCCGGCAGGATGCCCGAGAGCGCCAGACCGTCGAGGAACTGACCGTCGGTCATCCAACCCCGCCCCACCGCGTCGTTCCGGAGAAACGGGATGGCCGTGTACGCTCCGCCGAACGTCAGCAACCCGGCTTTGAGACCGGAGAGGAAGAGAGCCACCGGACCAGCCGATGCGCCGACGGCTTGCACATCGCCCGGTTGAACGCCCGGCGACCACCAGATGACGGCGGTCGCTAGGGCGACCCCGATGAACGCGCACACGAGCGCCAGAGATTGCCGACCCGATGCAGCAAGCGCATAGACCACCCCGGCGATGGGCAGCACGACCCAAAAGCTCGCGCCTAGGAGCGATGCCAACCCGACGCCGAGGGCCAGGCCCCAGAGCCACCGGTCGTTCAGCACATGTTCGCCGATCCGGTGCACCGCTCGCACGATCATGGCGACGACGCCCACCTGCACGCCGAGGAAGGCGGCGCCGAGCGCAGACGACTGGATGTCCATCGCGAAGTAGAGCCAGGACAAGGCGAACATCAGCAGGAAGCCGGGAAGCATGAACGCCAGCCCCGCGAGCATGCCTCCGAGCCGGCCCTTGGCGCGCATGCCAAGGTGAACACAGAGCTCATGGGCCTCTGGCCCAGGGAGAACCTGCATGACAGCGAGCAGGCGATTGAAGCGCGCGCTGGAAATCCAGCGTTCCTCCTCGACCAGTTCCTTCCGTAGCATCGCGATCTGGGCCACCGGCCCGCCCCAGGCCATCAGCCCGAATCGCAGGAAGCGTAAGAACAGCTGCGGATAGCTCAGCGCCGGCGGCTGCGGCTCGGCAGCCATATCGAGTTCGGCAGACGCGGTCATGCCATCACTCCGCTGTGGCTCAGATCGCACGCGCGATTGCGTGGCCGCGCTGAAGGATGGCTCGCGAAATCGCCCAAGCAAGGCGGACCGACCCGGCTTTCGCGGTGACGTTCGCTTGCTAGGAAAAAAGAAGCCCACGCGGGCTCGACGCACAAACCGAAATCCAAGGCACACGCTCCCCTGCGCGCGCCTTACGCGCACGCTCCAAGGAGCGGATCTTGGACGACCGGGCCGTCTAACCGGGCGATCCGCGATGGCCCGGTGGGCGATAGCTACCGCCTTGCAAGCGCGATTGGAAGGGCCTGCTCGTCCAATTGGCGCCGCGCAGCCCGTCAGGGCCACAGCCGCTCACGATTCGACATCGATGCGTATCAGGCGACGGCGCGGGCGAAGCGCGCGTTGTCGCCTCCCCAGGAGAACGCCTTCATGTAGGCGTCGACGTGAGCTCCCCGTAGTCCATGTGATAGGCGTGCTCGTACATGTCCAAAGCAAGCAGCGGCCGGCCATCGGCGATTTGGGTGTGGTCGGAGGCCCACTGATGGACAAGCCGCTGGTCGCGCTCGCTCCAGGCCAGCAGAACCCAGCCGGAACCGCCGCCGAGCGCCTTGCCCATGCCGGCGAACTCCGCCGCCCAGCTATCGTGGCTTCCGAAGTCACGTTCGATGGCGCTCGCGAGCGGTGCGACCGGCGCGCCACGTTCGCCGAGCCTTCGAAATGCACCTCGTGCAGGACCATGGAGTTCCAGGCGAACAGTTCCTCGCGCAGCTCAACGAAATCGCAGCAACAATTGCCCTGGCCTTTCAGCGCCGCGCGAAACCAGAGACGTCATTGAGACGCTAATCACGCCAATGGGCTCGCCCGCGTCACCCCCCAGGAAAACGGCCGGTTTCCTGACGGTCGCCGCAATTGGCCCAGGAGTGATCCTGCGCCACCAGAAAACCCGTTGCGGAAATGATCGCAAGCTTGCACCCTCCGATCTGTCTTTTCTGACGGAGCGGCCGGGTGCTGGTGGGTTACGTTCGCGTGTCCAAAGCCGACGGGAGCCAGACGTTGGCGCCGCAGCGTGACGCCATGGCCGCAGCCGGCGTCGAACCTGACCGCATCTATGAGGATTTGGCCTCCGGCCGGCGTGATGATCGGCCGGGACTGGCGGCCTGCCTCAAGGCGCTCCAGCCTGGCAATACCTTGGTGCTCTGGAAACTCGACCGGCTCGGCCGAGATCTCCGCCACCTGGTCAACACTGTCGATGAGTTGCGGACGCGCGGGGTGGGCCTGAAGGTCATCGCCGGAGCTGGCGCGCAGATCGATACGACGACGGCCAACGGCCGCTTGGCGTTCGGCATCTTTGCGGCCTTCGCCGAGTTTGAGCGCGAGCTGATCTCAGAACGGACCAACGCAGGCCTGGCCGCAGCGCGGGCCAGGGGACGTATGGGCGGCCGACCTCGCAAGATGGACCGGGCGACGTTGATGATGGCCATGGCGGCGATGGCTGACCGCGAGGCCAAAGCCACGGAGGTGGCCCGCCGCCTGGGTCTGACCACCACGACCCTCTATGTTTACGTCAACGGCGATGGAACGCCCAAGGCGGCGGGCCAGGCCCTACTCGATGCGCCAGCGGCAGTTCGGCCGCGCCAGCTTCAAGTGGCTGGCTGATGGCGCCGAGCACCAGCGTCCCCGTTGAGGCGCTGGTGATGCTCCGTCGGCGTCTGGCCGCCTTGCCGGCCAAACACCCTGATCGTCAGCAACTCTTGCTCTCCACCGGCACGCTCTACGGCGTCAGCCGGGCTACGCTGTATCGTCTGCTCCGTGGGGGCGGCCATCCCCGCCATGCACATCGCGCCGACCGTGGCCGGCCGCGGGTCTTGTCGGGCGCCGAAGTCGAAGGTTGGTGCGAGATCATCGCGGCGATGAAGGTGCGAACCACCAACCGAAAAGGGCGACATCTCTCAACGGTCCGCATTCTCGAATTACTAGAGAAGCATGGGGTCGAGACCCCGGACGGCCTGCAGAAGCTTCCACCTGGCAAGCTGACCGCTTCGACCATCAACCGTCACATGCGTCGCCTCGGCTACGACAACGAGCGGATGACCCGGCCGCCGCCAGCAGTGCGGTTTCAAGCCGAGCAGTCGAACGCGTTGTGGCATTTCGACATGAGCCCTTCGGAGCTGAAGCAACTCGCCGTCCCGCCCTGGATCGATCCTGATCGGAACGGCGCGCCGACGCTGATGTTGTTCAGCGTGGTCGATGACCGCTCCGGCGTCGCCTATCAGGAATATCGTTGTGTCTATGGCGAGGACGCTGAATCGGCGCTGCGTTTCTTGTTCAACGCCATGTCGGCCAAGCCGGACGAGGCCAATCCATTCCAGGGCGTCCCCACGACGCTCTATCTCGACAATGGCCCGGTCGCGAAATCCGGGGTGTTTCAGCGCGTGATGGAGAGCCTCAACATCGAGGCGATAATCCACATGCCAGCCGGTAGCGATGGCCGGCGGACCACAGCCCGGGCCAAGGGCAAGGTCGAGCGGCCGTTCAGGACCGTGAAGGACGCCCACGAAACGCTTTATCACTTCCATCAGCCCGAAACCGAGGAAGAGGCCAACCGCTGGCTCGCCCGCTATATCGCCACCTACAACAGCGGCGATCATCGATCCGAGCCGCACAGCCGCCTTCATGACTGGCTCGGCAATCTGCCGCCCGATGGCGTGCGCCAGATGTGCGCTTGGGAGCGGTTTTGCACCTTCGCCCGTGAACCCGAACGACGCGCGGTCGGCATCGACTGCCGGATCACGGTGGCCGGCGTCACCTATGAGGTCGATCCTGACCTGGCGGGCGAGACCGTTGTCGTCTGGTGGGGCCTCTTCGATCAGGAGCTATTCGTCGAACAGGGCGAGGAGCGCTTCGGACCCTACACCCCGGTCGGTGGCCCGATCCCCCTTCATCGCTATCGAAAACATCGCAAGGGTCGTCGCGAGGTTCGCGCCGACAAGGTCGGAGAGCTGGCGGCGCAGCTCAAGCTCCCGCGTTCGGCGCTGAGCGGCGAAGACGATGTGGTGATGATCGGCGTTCAACAGGATTCGGCCGCGCTTCCATCCAGACCGTTCCGCGACCCCGACCCCTTCCACGAGTTGGCCTTTCCGAGCGTTCTGGCGGCCCGGCGGGCCATCGCTGACGAAGTGCGCTTCCCGCTGGCCAAGCTGTCCGATGACGACCGCCGCTTTGTCGATGACCTGCTTCGCCGGACGCTGGCTAGGCCGGAGATTTTGGCGGCGATACGCGAGCGATTTCCCCAAGGGCGCCGAGGAGGGCTCTACGGATGCTGACCGAAGTGATGGAATATTACGGCCTCGAACGATCGCCGGTCGATGTCGAATTCTTCGAGACTGATCACCACGCTCAGATCTCGCGCGACCTGCGCACAGCGATCATGAGCGGTCGGCTGATCGCGCTCACCGCCGTCATCGGGTCCGGCAAGACGGTGCTATCGCGTCAGCTTCGGACCGAACTTGAGCGTGAAGGGCGGGTCATCGTCTCCAGGTCCCTGACGGTGGACAAGGTGAAGATCACGGTTCCCCTGCTGATCTCCGCACTGTTCTACGATCTGTCGTCGGACAAGGCCGTCGTCATTTCCCGCCAGAGTGAACGACGTGAGCGCGACCTTCAGGAACTGTTTCGCAAGGCCAAGAAGCCAGTGGCCCTATTCATCGACGACGCCCACGCCTTGCACCCCAAGACGCTGACCGCGCTCAAACGTCTCATCGAACTCGTCGTGGAAGGCGGCGGACAACTCTCCGTCGTTCTGGTCGGCCACCCCAAGCTCAAAAATGACCTGCGGCGGCCCAGCATGGAAGAGGTCGGCGACCGGACGACTGTTTTCGAGTTCGGAGGGTTGCGCGAACGGCAGCGTGACTTTCTCGACTGGACCCTCAAGAGTTCCCTCCACTCCGACGCCCAACCTGAAGACGTCATCACAGAGGAAGCCGCCACTTTGCTTGCGGTGCGTCTGAAGACGCCGTTGCAGCTCAGCAGTTCGCTGGTGCGGGTGTTCGAGGCCGGTTTCGAGGCTGGCGTGAAGCCGATCGACAAGGCGATCGTCGAGACCGTCTTGTCGCGCCGCGCCGACGATCTAGAGCCGCAGTTGACGCGGCACGGCTACGATCTCAAGTCTCTCGCGGAATTGTTCGACGCCAAGCCGGCAGAGATCCGGCAGTTGTTCCGCGGCGGGCTCGATCCCGCCCGCTCGACGGAGTTGATGGAGGAGATGCGCGCCGCGGGCCTGCCGCTCTGAAGCGTCTCATCGACCGTGCGTCGGTCTCAAATAGCGCGCGTCGGTCTCAACCATTGTGGTTTCAGTCTCACACAATGTGCGCCGAGTAGGCACAGACGTCTCAGCTAATATGCGTCGAAACACGCCTTGTATCTCGCGTCGAGCCGTTCACTATTGCGCGCCGCTACAACTAGGTCTCGAAGGGGGCGTTGCGGGGCAGGCTGTGCTAAAACTAACCGCCAATTGGCAGGATGCTCCGCTTGCCAGCCGACGCGCTGGACTTACCTGATTAATACCTTCGTGAGGACCGTACTCCCCGCAACAGAAGCGCCGCCCCATCACGGCCGATTCGCTTAGCCCCGCTTGCCCTGCGGCATCCTGTCCCGGCACGCCTCACGTCCCCGCATCTTCACGGGTCAGTAACGCCTTTCGCGACACGCTGTTGTTGTAAGGCTCCGGCCTAAGCCGGGATTGTGCTCGGCAATTCACAACGTCGCTCTAGGCTTCCAATGTATCCGGTGTATCGGCCGTTCGGAGCTGGAGCCCATAGAGTAGAGATAAAGGTAGGCTTATGGCGACTCCCACGGTGAACGTCCTTGTATCTGACGCGGCTCTGGCTGCCGGGGAGACATCCCTGGTCACCTTCACCTTCTCGGAAGCCGTACTCGACTTCACCAACGCCGACCTAACGGTGGCCAACGGAACCCTCAGCGCGGTGTCCTCGGCCGACGGCGGGATCACCTGGACCGCCACACTGACGCCGACCGCGGCGATCACCGACACCACCAACGTCATCACGGTCGACAACACCGGTGTCACGGACAGCATCGGCACGCCGGGTGTGGGCACGACCGACTCCAACAACTACGCCGTCGACACCGCTCGCCCGACCGCGGCGATCGCCGTGGCCGACACCGCCCTGGCGGCGGGCGAGACTTCGGGGGTGACCATCACCTTCTCCGAGGCGGTCACCGGCTTCACCAACGCCGACCTGACCATCGCCAATGGAACCCTCAGCGCCGTCTCCTCGGCCGATGGCGGGATCACCTGGACCGCGACCCTCACCCCTACCGCGGACATCACCGACACCACCAACGTCATCACCCTCGCCAACACAGGCGTCGCCGACGCCGCCGGCAACGCCGGAACCGGCACGACCGACTCCAACAACTACGCCGTCGACACCGCTCGCCCGACCGCGGCGA